>DAIDJH010000001.1 GCA_027451425.1 Bdellovibrionales bacterium
TGGGGCTCGCTGGGCACATTGTCAGCGACAAATGCCGTGTACTCTTTCAAGCATTGTAAGAAAACATCTCCGGGGATCTCGCGCAGGACCATGCGTTTTGCGGAATTGAGAAATCGCCGGGCATGTAAATCGGCGCGAAAAATTGCGACTCCGCCGTCTTTTTGGCGGTAAGCCTTCATACCTTCGAATATACTTTGACCGTAATGCAGTACGCTGGCCGTACAGGGGAACGGTTCATCCGTCAGCGGGATAATTTGTGCATGAAAATCAGTCGGGCCGTCGAGTGTGAGCTCCATTTTTAGAACATGTGGAGTGAAAATCGTCCCAAACGGAGGATTTGGCTTATATTGGACGGGAGAAAGTTTTTCCGATTTTGTAATGCGGATCATACCAACCTCATTTGTGTGTATCGCCGTTATAACATTTTTCGGCAGTTTCTCTATATAAATTGCAGAGTCGTTTAAGCTTTAGACACAAAATATTGATGCTAGACGTCGGCACCGCGATTGCTCTGTTTTTCAGACAAAGGCTGCTGTGCCCAAAATGAGGTGACATTTATGAAACGTAATTCGCTATGGTCGATTTTATCAGCGCTTATTTTAACGGTTTCGTTCTACGGTTATCGCGCTCACGCCGATTCGTCGGACGATCTTGAACCGCTCACATCTGATTCGCAGACGGCGGTCAGTGCACCGCCGCAAGCGGAGAATCCGATACCGGTTGCTGACGATTCGGTCACTGATACGCAAAAAATAAATAACGCCAGTAATAAAACAGATGAGCTCGAACTGAACAACGACGTGGAAGGGCTTGAACAATACGGTGATGCCGCCACAGCGCAAACAGCAAAGGCTGAAACCGCTCGGCTTGCAAAAGAAAATAAACGGCTGGAGCGCCAGGCCGTTTTATTAAAACGACGCCGCGAATTGGCTGCTGCCAAAGCAAAACGGCTCGAGACATTTTATAAAAAGCAAGCGATCGAGGCCGTTTTGGTAAGAAAAAAGGCTGATCACGCCGCATATGAGGCTCGACGAGCGCAGCGCGCGGTGGATCAGTTGCAGGCACGAGTCGATTTCAAAAAGACACTCATCGTGCGTGTCAGTCACAATGAAGTTCAAGCTTTGAAAAGAATTGCCATGCTTAAACGTGCCAATCGACAGTTGCAGTTTCGGCTTGCGCGCATTGAGCGCTCCATTAAACTGCGCGAGAAGCGCCTTCGTCATCTTCGCGGATTGGCCCATCGCCTAAGCAAAAACCATCGTCGGCTAGTGCGCGAAATAGCCCGGGCGCAGTGAGATTCCTTAACGGACTTTTTATTTTGTACCTCGTCTGACACACGAGCTGCCGTTGAGATGACAATGTTGGGCGGTTTGAACTATTGTACGGCAAATCGAGGAGGGGGCGATGCCTTCCAAAAAAAATCAACAAAGGGCGCGATTATTAATCGCGGCTTTGACAGCGGCAACGCTTCTGGCCTGTCAGGCCTCGTCGCATGGTCCTGGATCGAGTCTGCCACCGCTGCATGTGAGCCGGCTGCAGAGCGTGGGTTATGATTTAGTCAATTCTTACGTTTTTGCTCCATACTGTTATTCGTGTCACACTGGCGCACAGAAACCGAATCTTTCGAATTTTAGCGCAGTCATGAACGAGCTGGGGTCAATTGAGTACACTTGTCTGCAAACAAAAAACCCTAGAAAAATGATGCCGAAACATCGCCAGGGCGGATTGCCGCCCGAACAGAGAAAACTTTTGCGACTTTGGATCGATCAAGGCGCGCCAAAACAGGAAGTTAGAATTTCTAACAATAATGGTCCTGGGCACGGTTCTTCCATTACTTTTAAAGAGGTGTACTCGCAGGTTTTTCAGCGAAGTTGCACGCGTTGCCATAAGGCGGGTAACAAGTGGAAACTCAAGAACTACTCTGACATCGCGGCGGTGAGAGCGCAGTTCAAAAAAATCGTGTTTACAACTTCGATGGATTACATGCCTCCGAAACATGACCCGCCGAAGCCGCCGCTCCCCAAGCGGTGGATGGAAAACGATGCCCTCACGCCGGGCATAAACCGCCATGTGTTAACGACAATACAAAAAGCCATACTTCATAAGTGGATCGAAGAGGGCATGCCGGAGTAGACATTTCCATCGGTGAAAATGTTGAACTATTAACCCATCTGCGACATTTTTTGCCAGTAGGGGCGCAGATCAATTTCTGCTCCGAAGCGTTTAACTAAACTGAAAATGCCGCCGAGTTTTCGATGAAGAAATAAAATTTTTCGTGGCGGCGGTGAGTAAACGAGCGAGCGGGTGAAGCGCCGGTTGGCGGCGATGGTCCGTTTTTCGTAATCCGGATCTGAAAATTGAAACGGTTGGCGTTCGGGATGAAACGGCTCCATGGTGATTTGAATCATGTCTTTGAACGCTTCACGCGCCTCAAAGGATTCTCGCGCATCAAGAAGCCCGAATTCGACAGCGCCTTGAAATATGGTTTGGGTATCGTTTGAGGCCAGACTGTTGAGGAGTTTGGCGTACCCTTGGCGAAATTCCGGCGAGTATGAAAGTGTCGCGCCAAAATCGAGACAGACGAGAGCATCGCCGCGGATGAGGTAATTGCCGAAGTTGGGATCGGTTTGCACCAGGCCCCAGTCGCAAAATTCAAGACAGAACAGATCGAGAACAAGACGGGCGACGCGGGCACGATCGGCGTCTTGTGTGCTCGGCCGACGTGACCACTCCATGATGGGCATGCCGTCTTCGAAGCTCATGGTGAGCACGCGATGGGTTGAGAATTCAGCAAACGAGCGCGGCACAATGTACTCTTTGTAGCCCGAAAGAAAATCGCGGTAGCGTTCGAGGAGCATGCGTTCATTGGCATAGTCCACTTCTTGCGCGAGCACGTCGCGAATTTCGGCGAAGGTTTCATTAAGCGAAAATTTTTTACCGGCAAAGGTTGCGAACCCTTCGGCGAGCCGGCGAAGAATGGCAAGATCGCTGTCGATGCTGCTCGCAACTCCGGGATATTGCAGCTTGATGGCGACCTTTTCGCCGTTCAACTCAGCGGTATGAATTTGTCCGATGCTCGCCGAAGCGTGGGGCTCCTGCGAAAAATTTTTGAGTTGGGCGGTCTTTTCCGGCCCGAGTTCACGCTGAAGCAAAGCGTGCATTTCTTCGGTTCGTGCGGGGGTGGCCGCGGCTTGCAGTCGACTGAGAATCTCGATGGCTTCGGGTGGTAGAAAATCGCTCGTGTCAAGACTGAGAAGTTGCCCCGCCTTCATTGCCGCCCCCTTAAGATGCGATAGGCTTTCGGCGATCACGCGCGCCTGTTCGATGCGTGTTTCAATTTTTTGTTGAGCGTCGGCGGTTAAAACGCGCGAACCGATTTCGTGCGCGGCAACTCGGCTCGCCATAGAAAAAAGCCGGAGTGAACGTGACAAAACTCCGGTGGGAGTTTTCTTTACTCGCGGTTTTTGTTTTGGTTCATCCACGGTCAATCACCACGCGGCAAGCGGCGGCATCGAACACAAAATCGCGTCGGGGTTGCCGCCCGATTCAAAACCGAATTTGGTGCCGCGATCGTAGAGTAAATTGAATTCAGCATAATGTGCGCGACGCTCGAGTTGAGCGCGGCGGTCTTCATCGCCGTACGGTTCATCGAGGCGCCGTCGGTAAATCGGCAAAATTGCCTCGAGAAAATGGTCGCCGACCGAACGCCAAAGGGCAAAGTCGCGCTCGCGATTGCCCGTATTCAATTGATCAAAAAATATTCCGCCCACGCCGCGTTCGCGGTTTCGGTGTTTAATGTAGTAGTATTCAGCCGCATTTTTTTTCAAAGTGGAGTAGACGTCGACTCCGAACGGATCGAGAGCCCTTTTTGCAACCGCATGAAAATGTTCGGTGTCTTCGGCGCAACTAAACCCCATGGGAGTGAGATCAAACCCTCCGCCCAGCCACCAGTTAGTTCCGTTGTTTGCGGAGCCATCAGAGCCGGCGTTGATTTTTTCTATGTAGCGGATGTTGAAGTGTACGGTGGGAGCTTTTGGGTTTCGCATGTGGGTGATGAGACTCACTCCCGTGGCAAAAAAAGGAGTTTTTTTATCGTTGGCATTCGCTTGCGTGGCTGCGCCTGGTAAGTGTGAGCCAAAAACGCCCGACCAATTCACGGCGGCCTTCTCAAAAACTTCGCCCCGCAACACCGACATCTCGCCGCCGCCGTCGCCGTTTTTATGAGGCCATGACGTGCGCACAAAGCGATGCGTGGAGCCTTTTGAGCTTTCTAATTTTTCAAACTCGCGAATGACGTTTTCGCGAAGATTTTTGAGATAGAGGACAATGCCCTCTCGGTTGGTTTTCAACAAAGAGTCCACAGTGAAAGGCCTTATCCTTTTGCGGCGGCTTTGTTAAGATTAAAGTATGACGCGCTTATCTGATACCTCACGCCAACGGCCATCTCCTGACGAAACATTCACCATCATCGATCTTAGCGCCGAGTCGGTCGTGCGTGAACGGCTTCTTGAGTTGGGTTTGGCGCCAGGTCGTTCTGTACAAGTCCTTAAGATTTGCCCGTTTGGTGGGCCCATTGTTGTGCGGGCAGGTTCGTTGTCGCTCGCGCTACGACGGGATGAGGCGGATCATATTTGGTTAGGTGAATGAGCACAGTTGCTCTCGTTGGGCCGCCCAACTCCGGTAAGACGACTCTTTTCAATTGGCTTACGGGGCGCAAGCAGCGCGTGGTGAATTACCCCGGTTCAACCGTGGATCTTGCAATGGGGATGTCCCTCCCACATCTGGCACCCAATCATGCTCCGATTCAATTTGTTGACACTCCCGGCACGTACAGTCTTTTCGCAAAATCTCAAGATGAGGAGGTGACGTCGCTCACGCTGTTTGGCGGGCGGTACCCCATACGCAAAATAGCCGTTGTCATTGATTCGACTCAAATCTCGCGCCAAATTCATTTGGTTAAACAATTGCAAGAAGCCGGTTTCGCGGTCGTCGTGGCGCTGACGATGTGCGATCTTCACGAAAAAGAGGGGAGTCGCGTTGACAGCGCACTTCTCGAACGTGAGCTCGGTACGCCGGTCGTCGCCATAAACGGCGTGCTGGGCGGAGGAGTTAAAGATCTCGTCGCAAAGCTGGCGGATTTGCCTGAACCGCAAGTAGCGATTGAGCGACTGCAGCCGTGGTCCGCCGAAAAGCTTCATTCCGTATTTGACGAAGGTGAAAAGCTCGCGCGTCGAGTCGGTAAACACGATCTCAAAGTGTTCAACAGCACGCGCGGCATCGATCGCGTATTGCTCCATCCCTTTTTTGGGCTCGTATTTTTTTTCATAATTATGTTCACTTTATTCACTGCAATCTACTGGGCGGCTCAGCCCATCATGCAGCTTGTTGACGCCGCTTTCGCGCTCGCTGCCACAGGTGTGAAGCAGCTGATCGGGAACGGACCTGTTTCAGGCGCAATCTCCGATTTTCTTGGTGACGGGGTGATTGCGGGTGTGGGTGCGGTCATGGTTTTTGTGCCGCAAATTTTTATTTTATTTTTTGGCATTTCTCTGCTTGAAGACACCGGCTATTTGGCTCGCGCCGCAACGCTAGTCGATCGCCCGCTTTCGCTTGTCGGTCTTAATGGCAAAGCGTTTGTTCCGTTGCTGTCGGGGTTTGCTTGCGCGGTCCCGGCGATTATGGCGGCACGATCGATCAATTCCCAAAAAGAGCGATGGTTGGCGACTTTTATTATTCCATTTATGACCTGCTCGGCGCGTTTGCCGGTCTACGCGCTTCTTCTGGCGTTTTTGTTTTGGGGTAAACCTTTGCTAGGGGGGATTTGTTTAGCCGCGCTGTATTTCGGCGGTCTTGTTGTGGGCTTGGTGGCATCGGGACTTTTGAATCTAATCGTGAAAGCGAAGACGCCGAGTTTTTTTCTGCTGGAGTTACCGCTTTACCGTCGCCCCAAGCTTATGGTGGTTTTTCGAAACAGTCTCCGTCGAACTAAAGCATACATTACAAAAACCGCGCCGATCATTCTGGCTCTTTCGGTCGCTTTGTGGGTGCTCACGAATTTTCCCCATATCCGCAGTCAGGATCCGCAGACGCGTCTTGAACAGAGCTGGGTGTCGGCGATTGGCCGGCGGATTGAGCCGGTGTTTGCTCCTATGGGGGTTGATTGGCGCGTCGGCGTCGGCCTTATCAGTGCCTTTGCGGCACGAGAGACGTTTGTGTCATCGATGGCGGTTTTATTCAACGCCACAAGCTCGGTCGCGGCAAATGGCGGAAATGAAGATAGTTTACGCGTGTCTTTGATCGATCGTATGCGGAACGCAAAAATGCCGAACGGCGCGCCCGTTTTCACTTTTGCGTCGGTCGCGGCGCTGCTCGTATTTTTTATGCTAGCGTTGCAATGCCTTTCGACCACGTCGGTGGCCTATCGCGAAATGCGTTCGAGCCGTTTCGCGATACTGCAACTTGTGAGCATGAACGTGCTGGCATATGTCTGCGCTGTTGGCACGTATTGGGTGTTGAGTCGGTAGAGGATTCGGCGGATATAGCCGAAAACGTAAGACTGTGTGCGCCAAACGCTCTTGACAGTGCGCCGGGTACGAGCCTGTAATTGAGACAAACCTAGAAAAGGGGGAGAATTATGCAAATGAAAATTCGCTCAACATTCAGTTCATTATTGGTGACGGGTCTTATGCTTGTGGGTGCTCCGATGGTGGCGCAGGCCGTAACGACTGGCCAACGAGTTCCATCTGTTTTGGTCACACAAAACATCAATTTTTTCTACGCCAGCGCGACTTCTTTTTATAGTTGCGATTACGTACGACACTTGACCAGAGTCACATTGCAACAACTGGGAGCAACAAACATCCAAGTTCAATGCGACGGCGGTTTGCCGTACGAGAGCTCAAACTCAGTTACTGCCAGCTTTTCAACCAAACAACCGGCGCCGACGGGGATAAAAACAGCTCTTGTGGGGACGGTTTCAAATGTCGCTTTAGTGGCTCATGACTCGTGCGACCTCAACCTGCAAATTTATGAGAGCGTCATAAAACACTTTCATATCTATTCACAACAAGAAGACAACACATGCTGGGATTCTTCGGGCGATTTTCAAGCTAAGGTCGTGGATTTAAAGTAGACTGCTGAGAGGGCCATTTTAGTTGTGGCTGAACAGAGATGCATATTTTTCGAATGAATCGGTTAGGTACGGGTGTAATGGTCAGCGCGATTTGTTTCGCGCTGATTTCATGCGCGACGGCGCATCCAAAGACTCAACCGCAAAATAATCGGTCGCAAAAACAGTCGGGGCAAACCAAACAGGCGCGAGCTGAATGGACGGCCGGCATGAAACGGATGGCCGCCACGCTTGAAAGCCTCATGCCTTACGCCTTCAGTCGTGAGGAATTTTCTAATCCGCGCAATGAACACAAAGTGAATCAGCTCATCCGCTCATTTGCGAAGAATGTAAAAGGGGTGTCTCGTCACGCGGGCGAAAAACTTCTTGGGGGAGATCCCATCGTCAAGTTTGCCATCGACCGATTGCAGACAAACGCCAACGAAGCAGAGTTGGCGTATCGTGAAGGGCATGTCGAATTCGCGCGCAATGTTCTACGTGAGAGTATGGGGTTGTGTTTCAGTTGCCATACGGCTTCGGAGTTTGGTCCGCAAAATCATTTTAGCCGAATAAAACTGGCGTCGGACTTTCGAATTTATCCAACCGAGCGTGCGAATTTTTACGTGGCGACACGGCAATTTAATCGCGCCATTGATGTTCTTGAAAGCGTGTTAAAAACACCTGGGCAGATGATGGATAGCCCGCATGAACAACTCCAGGCGCTGCGTAAATATCTGGCCCTCGAAGTGCGGGTGAAAAAGGATCCAGCTCGTGCGGCCTCACTTGTCGAGAGTTTTTTAACACAGAAAAATTTGCCGTACTTTGTCGCGTCCGATGCCGAAACATGGCTGCGAAGTCTCAGACAATGGCAACACGAAAAACCGAGCGAAAATAGTCGCGCGCTTTTTACGATCGCGCGTCGTCTTGTGCAACAGGGGCGTGAGCTTCAGGCGGGCGATAGCTATCAGGGTGGTTATGTCGATTTTTTGCGCGCATCCGCACTTCTGCATGAAAGCCTGAGGACTTCGAAAAGTCCGATACAAAAAGCGAAAATTTATCAACTCCTCGGCACGAGTTACAGCATACTTGCAAGCAACGGCATGTGGGACCTACCCGAGTTTTATTTCGAGGCGTGCGTGCGTTCCGCGCCGAAGACGGTCGTCGCAAAAGTTTGCTATCGCGACTTCGAGCGCGCCGTCGTGCTCGGTTATTCGGGGAGCGCGGGTATTTTTGTTCCAAAAGAAGAGCAGGCGCGTATGAACGAACTTCGCGCTCTTGCTGGCCTATAAAATTACCGACGAAATGAGCTTAACGATGGGTGACTCCTCAATATTGCACTCAAATGAAGGTTTGACCAATCTGCAGCGCCAAGCTGAAGAGAAAAGCATTGCGGACGTGCCCGTGAGCGAGTTTATGAGTAAAAACCTTCTTTCGGTGCCAGAGGGAACGAAAATATATTCGGCAATTTATATGTTGGTCGCTCACAAGGTGGGCTCGGCGCCGGTGGTGAATGTGCAAAATAAAATTGTCGGCGTAATTAGCGAGCACGATTTGCTTTTGCAAACAGCAGTCCGCGACGTGGTGTCGGCGATTGAATTTCACAAGTCGCCGGTTACGATTGAACTCAACGCGACTCTACGAGATGCCTTGGTATTGTTATACAAGCACAAATTTCGACGAATTCCCGTGACTGAACGCGGAGTTGTCGTCGGCACCGTGACTCGCATGGATGTGTTGTGTAAATTGATCGGCAAAGATAACAAGTAGCGAACGTTTGCAACGCTAGGAGAGATCGTGCGGCGGGAGTTTTGGATCATTGTTTTTCTTATCGTTGTTCTTGAACTGGCTTTCTATAAGTTCTGGCCGTCGGGGCTCTGGTCGCTGATCGCGTTGGCCCCTGTTGTTTTCATTGGGCTTCGAGATGTTTTTCAAGCGAAGCACGCAATCCGGCGCAACTTTCCGGTCGTCGGGAATTTTCGTTATTTGTTTGAAATGATCAGGCCGGAAATCAATCAATATTTCGTAGAGTCCAACTCTGACGGCACGCCATTCAGCCGCGAAGAACGATCGGTTGTATATCAGCGCGCGAAGCGGGAACTCGACACATTGCCTTTCGGCACGCAAAAAAATGTTTACGATATGGGCTACGAATGGGTGAATCACTCGATCCTCGCGGAGCATGTCGATCCGAAAAGTTTACGTTTTGCAATCGGCGGGCCGAATTGCCAACAACCGTACAACGCCAGCATTCTCAACATATCAGCGATGAGTTTCGGGGCGCTGTCGACCAATGCCGTTCGTGCTCTCAATGGCGGGGCAAAAGACGGCGGGTTCGCACACAATACGGGCGAAGGCGGTCTTGCCCATTATCATCTCGAAAACGGCGGCGATCTTATTTGGCAAATCGGCACCGGTTACTTTTCGGCGCGCAATCATGATGGGACATTTTCAGAAGCCGAGTTTGCGAAGCGTGCGGTTTTGCCGCAGGTTAAGATGATCGAACTGAAGGTGTCTCAGGGGGCAAAGCCCGGTCATGGTGGAATTTTGCCGGCGGCCAAAATCACCGAAGAGATCTCGCGCATTCGCGGAGTGCCGATGGGGCAGGACGTTCTTTCTCCGCCTTCACACTCGGCGTTTTCGACTCCCATCGAGATGATGGAGTTTATTAAACGCTTGCGCGATTTATCGGGCGGCAAACCGGTTGGGTTTAAATTGTGTATCGGGAAACGGCGCGAGTTCTTGTCGATTTGTAAAGCCATGGAAAAAACCGGCATCACACCCGACTATATCGATATTGATGGCGGTGAAGGTGGCACGGGTGCAGCTCCGCTTGAATTTTCGAATCATGTCGGCACGCCTGAAATAGAAGGGTTGATCTTTGCCCACAATGCGCTCGTTGGGTTTGGTTTGCGCGATCGCGTGCGCGTTTTGACTTCGGGTAAAGTGACCACGGCCTTTGGACTGATCAAGCGTTTGGCGCTGGGTGCCGATGGTGTCTATGCCGCTCGTGCCTTCATGCTGTCGCTCGGCTGTATTCAAGCCTTGCGCTGCAATTCGAATCATTGTCCGACCGGAGTGGCCACGCAAGATCCACGCTTGGTGCAAGGCTTAGTGGTAACAGATAAACGAAAACGGGTGACGGCCTATCACGCTGAAACTTTGAGGTCAGTTGCAGAAGTCATTGGCGCTATGGGATTAAAAAGTCAGACGGAACTTCGCCCGTGGCATATTTTGCGGCGAGTGAGTCCGCTTGAAATTCGCCATTACGGCGAAATCTTCGAATACGTTGAGCGTGGGGCGCTGTTAAAATCGCCGCTCCCGAAAAGTTACGCGCGAGCGATGGAGACCGCTCGTGTTGATAGTTTTCGTAGTTAAGCAGTGCCCTTGATGGACGGGCTGAAAAGTTTCAACCCGCTTTCGGCACTTTATTTTTGTCTACTGTAATTTGAATTTCAACGCGACGGTTCTGGGCGCGGCCAGAGGCGGTTCGGTTGCTCGCGATTGGTTCAGCGGAGCCCATTCCGACAACTGAAATTGTATTTCCGGGTACGCCACCTTCCATCAACTCATATTTCACGGATCGAGCCCGCTCCATCGATAGTCTGCGATTCACGGCTGGAGAACCGGTGCTGTCGGTGTACCCGCGAATGGTGAGAACGTCTTCGGGGTATTTTTTAATCACGTTTGCGAGTTGAAGGATGCTGTCTTTTGCTTCGGCTTTGAGGCTTGAATGGCCGGAAGAAAATAAAATGTCGCTTTTGAGTTTAGTAATAAGCCCTTGGTCGGTTCGCCGGGTTTCCGCGATTTGTGCGAGCTCTTGGCGTTGTTTATCCATGCGATGACCAATGAGTGCCCCCATCCCGCCGCCGAGGAGTGCACCGAGTGCCGCGCCTTCACCGGCATGACCGGATTGGTTGCCGACAATCGCGCCGAGCGCCGCGCCAGCCGCGGCGCCGATACCTGAGCCATATGTTGCATCTTTATTTTGGCTCGAAGCGCAGCCAGTTAAAATTGCCAAAGCCGCAACCGCCACTACGGATGTTCGTATGCCTTTCATGATTCCCCCTGGTTGTCATTTGTGTTGCGCTATTTTAATTTCGCCTTACGTATTCTAATACTTTTTGGCGTCACTTCAATGAATTCGTCATCCGAGATCCATTCAAGCGATTGTTCAAGCGTGAGTGGTTTGATCGGAGTGATCTCCATTTTGTCTTCGCTACCGGACATGCGAAAGTTCGTGAGTTTCTTCTCGCGGACCGCGTTCACGTTGAGTTCGATGCCCTTTGAGGCTTCGCCGATCACCATTCCTTCATATACGTCAACGCCGGGGCCAATAAACATTCGGCCACGATCGTTGAGGCCATCGAGTGCGTACGGTGTCGTGCGGCCGGTGCGGTCGGCGACAATCGCGGCTGTATTGCGACCTTTGATGTCACCGCGAAATTCGTCGTAGCCGTCGTACTGCGTGTTGAGTAACCCAGTGCCCCGCGTGTCGGTTAAAAATTCAGAGCGATAGCCGATGAGCCCGCGAGAGGGGATGCGAAATTGCACGCGCGAACGACCGGACCCCTTCGAGTCCATGGCGATCATGATGCCTTTACGCTCACCGAGCTTTTGCGTGACCGTGCCCACGTATTGATCGTCGACGTCCACCACGACTTGCTCCATCGGTTCGAGCAATCGGCCGTTTTCTTCGCGCATAATCACTTTTGGTTTGCTTACCAGAAACTCGAAACCTTCTCGGCGCATCGTCTCCATCAGCACGCACAATTGCAGCTCACCTCGGCCGACGACTTTGAAACGATCCGTGCTCTCGGTTGACTCCACGCGAATGGCCACATTGTGGAGAGTCTCTCTCTCGAGGCGCTCTTTGATGTTGCGAGTGGTGACAAGTTTACCTTCGCGACCGGCAAATGGGCCGTCGTTCACAATGAAAAGTACAGCCACTGTGGGCTCTTCGACGCGAATTCGTGGGAGTGCCCTGGGTTCTGTAATCGAGGTGATTGTGTCACCGATATTGATGTCTTCAGCGCCGGCTACAACCGCGATATCGCCGGCGGTTAGCACGCGCGTTTGCGTTTGCTCGCTTAAGCTGTACGAGAACAAAGCTGGAACTTTAAAAGTGTGTTGCCCGTGCTCGCCGACGAGCAAAACCTCATCGCCGACCTGAATTTTTCCAGACTGTATGCGACCAATCGCCAGTCGGCCGACAAACGAACTGTAAGACAGGTTGCTCACGAGTAACTGTAACGAACCGTCCGTATCGGCTTTTGGCGGCGGAATTTTCTCTAAGATCCAATCGAGCAGAATGGTCAAATCTTGACCTGGCACCGACGGGTCGAGCGTAGCTTTACCTTCGCGTGCGATGGCGTAAACGATTGGAAAATCCGCCTGCTCGTCAGAAGCATCCAAGTCGATGAATAAATTAAAAACTTCGTTCACGACCTCTTGAATGCGCGCGTCGGGGCGGTCGATTTTATTGATCACCACGATCACTTTTAGATTTTGTTCGAGAGCTTTTTTCAAAACAAATCGCGTCTGCGGGAGCGGACCTTCACTTGCGTCCACGAGCAGAAGCGCACCATCCACCATGTTTAAAATACGTTCGACTTCACCACCGAAATCCGAGTGGCCGGGCGTATCGACGATGTTCACCTTCACGCCTTTGTAGTTAAAGCTCGCATTTTTCGCTTGAATGGTAATACCGCGCTCGCGCTCAAGATCCATGGAGTCCATGAATCGCTCCGCCACTTGTTGGTTAGCGCGAAACATCCCGCTTTGGCGTAAAAGATGGTCCACCAACGTCGTTTTGCCATGGTCGACGTGGGCGATGATCGCAAGGTTTCTAATATTCGGGTTCGTTTTAATCATGGTTGGATTTGCACTTATCCTTTGGCGGTTGTCTTTAGTGCCTATGAGTTATTGTTCATCGGCCTACGAGTTATCGTTCGGACCCACGATTATAAGGGATTGAACCGTGGGCGTCTAGGGCAAATTATTGGGACCGCCGGCCGCGCCCGCGCGCACGTATGAATCGCTTGCTAGCGCGAAAGCGACTCAACGGCCTAAGTGATAAGGCTACGTCGCCAGTTTATCCACAATATCGTGATACTCGCGCGCCATCCGTTCGACGATGTCGCGGCAGGGGGTCACGTCGTGAATCAAACCGACAGTTTGGCCGGCGGACCATACGTTTTGCCATGTCGGTCGGCTGGTGGCCGCTGATGCCCCGGTTGAGGCGGCGAGTGAGGCGGTGCGGTCATCGTCATTTTCAAGCGCGCGCACATAGTCATTGTTGATGACCGAAGCCGGCGTACCTGAAATTTTCGCGGTCATCACGATATCTTCGGGAGTGGAGCGCAAGATCGCCTGCTTGTACGAATCATCGGCGTGAGCTTCATGGCTGGCGATAAAACGCGTACCGACGCTCACTGCGCAAGCCCCGAGTGCCAACGCGGCGGCAATACCTTCGCCGCCCGCCACGCCGCCGGCGAGAACAATCGGGATATCCAATTCCTTTTTCAGCCAAGGTACAAGCACAAACGGCGAAATTGGACCAGCGTGACCGCCGGCGCCCGACGCGACAGCGATGACGCCATCGGCACCAAGATCTTGCACCTTTTTTGCATGGGCGAGATTGGTGACGTCGCAGAAAACCTTGGCGCCGTTTTTATGGGCATCGTCGATAACGGTTTTTGGGTTGCCTAGCGATGTAATGAAAAATTCAACTCCCGCATCGAGGGCATGTTTCAAGTCTTCATTTTGCCGCAAATTACTTTTGTTGACGATGACATTGACGCCGACGGGTCTACGCGTGCGCGATTTGATTTGCTTCAATGCTTCGATATAGGCTTCAATGGGGCGAAAATTAAGTGCGGGGAAGGTGCCAATCCCTCCCGCTTCAGAGACCGCGACCACCATGTCCACATTTGATACCAGAAACATAGGCGCGCCGATAATAGGGTAAGGAATACCGCCAAATAATTTTGTAAAATCCGTTGAGATCGGTTTTGGGTTCATTGTATGATTGTGGACCATAAGGAGAATTTTGTCATGGCCGCAAAAAAATCCACAAGCAAAAAAACAGCAAAAAAAATCACCACAAAGAAAGCGACCGCCAAAAAAGCGGTGAAAAAGCCAGCGGCGCAGTCAATGAAGTCCTTCATCGGCGCGCGTGTGCCGGATTTGGTTTTGCCGGCAACCGGCGGCAGCAACGTGCGCTTGCGTGACCTCATGGGCAAAAAAGTTGTACTGTACTTTTATCCGAAAGATATGACGCCTGGATGCACCATTGAAGGCCATGATTTTACAAGGCTTAAGCCGCAATTTGAAGCGGCGAACACGATTGTTTATGGCATTTCGCGCGACTCACTGGATTCCCACGAAAAATTCAAATCAAAAGAATGCTATGCCATCGATTTATTGTCGGATGCGGATGAAAAAATGTGCAAAGCGTTCGACGTCGTCAAAATGAAAAACATGTACGGTAAGAAAGTCCGAGGAATTGAACGGAGTACATTTGTCGTAGACGAATCCGGGCAAATTGTTAAAGAGTGGCGAGGGGTGAAGGTCGAAGGTCACGCCGAAGAAGTATTGAAATTTGTAGGCGGAAACTGAAAAACGGTACCCGCTAAAATATTATATTGACCGAATCGCCAAACGCGGTTTGGATGGGGAAATGAAAAGGTCTGGCCTGATTATTGTCTTTGCTGTCTTTGCGTTGTTTGCTTGGGTTACAGGCATCAATTTTCACGTTGTGGAGCCGGGTGAGTTATATCGATCCGCACAGCTTTCTCCATTAGAACTTAAAGCATTTATTCGTTTGTACGGAATTAAAACCGTGGTCAATTTGCGCGGTGTTGAGAAAAGGCCTTGGTATTACGGCGAGCAACAGGCCACGTCCGATCTTGGCGTGCACTATGTCAGCATTGATATGAGCGCGCGAACAATTCCTGATCGTGATGCCGAGTTGACTCTCATCGATACATTTCGAAATGCGCCGAAGCCGATTCTTATCCACTGTCGGTCGGGAGCGGATCGAACCGGTGAAGCTGCCGCCATTTATGAAATGGTTTTCATGCATAAACCGAAAAAAGAAGCGCTCAAAATGTTGTATCCAAGATATTTGCATTTTCATTATTTTCGCCCAGCAAAAAATTATTTCGTAGATCTCTTTCAGGGTGAGGATTGGCTGCGGGCGAATTATTTCCCATGCGCGGGTCATTACCAGTACTACAATCCGCACAATCCAGACTGTAACAGGGCAGTTTCGTCATCGGTCGGTCTATAGCATGAGAATCTTGCGTATAGTTCTGATCGGCGCTTTTTTATCGACCTATGCGTGGCGATCGAGGGCGCGAAGTTTAACAACGGTTATTGATGCCCAAGCGCAGCAGTCGCTGAACTTCATGCTGGCTAATATTTCTCGCCCAGATGCTGCAGTTGGGTCCGTTGTGGCGGCCCCGTCAAAAATGAATCCAAATTATTATTACAATTGGGTACGCGATGCCGCACTCACGATGCGTGTAATCGAAAGATTGTATGCCCGAAGTGATGCGCAACACGCGCGCTGGGGGCGGATGCTCAGAAACTACGTGCAATTTTCTCGACAAAACCAGCTGACGCCAAATCTAAGTGGAGCTCCCGATGGAAATGGCCTGGGCGAGCCCAAATTTAATGCTGACGGCAGCACGTTCACCGGCGCATGGGGGCGGCCGCAAAACGATGGGCCGGCACTTCGCGCCATTACGCTCACGGCGTTCGCACGCGATCTGCTTCATGAAGGGCAAGTCAGTTATGTTCGCCAAGCATTGTACGACGGGCAACTCCCCAGTCATTCTGTTATAAAACTCGATCTTGAATATGTGGCTCATCATTGGAGCAGCGCCTGCTTCGATTTGTGGGAAGAAATTCGAGGCCATCATTTTTTCACTTTGATGGTTTCGCGTCGCGCTCTCATTGAAGGTGCGGCATTGGCTCAAGCCCTCGGCGATCCGGGAGCTGCCAAGTATTATCAACAGCAAGCGGATGCGATCACTTTTTATTTGCAAAAATTTTGGAGCCCGAGCCGTGGGTTTCTCGTTGAGACAATCGAGCATCCGAGCGGACGAAGTGGGCTTGATTCGGCCGTATTGCTGGGAGTTCTTCACGGTGACGCAGGTGACGGATACATTGCGCCAACTAGCGATTGGGTCATGGCGACAGCCAAAAAGTTGATGGATACTTTTCAAGCGCTTTACCTAGTGAACAAAAAAACGGTGGGACTTGCGCCGGCTATTGGGCGTTATCCTGAAGACCGCTACAACGGTATCGGCGTCTCGCAAGGTAACCCATGGTTTCTGACGACGCTGGCGTTTGCGGAGTATTGCTATCGCGTGCGTACGACATATGCGCATGAGCGTACTATCGATGTCACCAAATTGAATGCGCCGTTTTTGCAAAAAGCGCTGGCTGTTTCAGGTATCGCCTCCGCACGACTGCGTTTTGGCATTGTACCCCACGGCAGTCATTTGTACGGCGCAATTCAAGCCGGGCTTGCCAATTTGGGCGATCGGTTTTTTGAAACGATTCTACGCTATCGTGGTACGGGGGGTTCTCTATCCGAAGAGTTTAACCGTAACACGGGTGTGCTTGAAGGTGCTCCCAATCTGACGTGGAGTCATGCGGCGTTTATCACCGCCACCTGGGCCCGTGACTAAAACTCATTTTAGCGAGTTCTATCGATACGCCGGGATGCCGGTAATTGTTTCACCGACGACGAGGCGGTGAATGTCTTCCGTACCTTCGTAGGTGTTCACGGTTTCAAGATTCATCATGTGGCGGATCACCGGATATTCGTCAATGATGCCATTGGCGCCAAGCATATCGCGTGCCTCACGCGCCACTTCGAGAGCCATGCGGCAGTTGTTGCCCTTGGCCATCGACACATGGTGCGGCTTCATTTCACCGCGCTCTTTGAGTCGGCCCATTTGCAGCGCCAGCAATTGGCCTTTGGTGATTTCGGTGGCCATGCGCACGAGTTTCGCTTGCGCGAGTTGATAGGCGGCGAGTGGTTTGCCGTCAAACAATGTGCGTTCTTTGGCATAGTCGAGAGCCGTGTGATAGCAGGCGTTGGCGGCACCGAGTACTCCCCAAGCGATGCCGTAACGGGCTTGCGTGAGACATGAGAGCGGCGCCTTTAATCCTTGCGCCTTCGGGAGCATATTTTCTTCAGGCACCACGCAATCTTTCATGTGCAACTCGCTCGTGACGCTCACGCGCAGAGAAAATTTGCCTTTCATGGTTGAAGTCGAAAAACCGGGCGTGCCCTTTTCGATGATAAAACCGCGCACCTCGCCATCGAGTTTTGCCCACACGACCGCGATGTCAGAGATGCAACCGTTCGTGATCCACATTTTATTGCCATTGATTTTATAGCCGCCTTTGACCTTTTCGGCTTTCGTGCGCATGCTGCCCGGGTTCGACCCCGCGTCGGGTTCGGTGAGGCCGAAACAGCCGATGAGATCGGCGCGTGCGAGCCGTGGCAAATATTTCTCCTTTTGCTCTTCGCTACCGTAGGTATGGATCGGGTACATGACAAGCGAACCTTGCACGGAACAAAAAGAGCGAATGCCAGAGTCGCCGCGTTCGAGTTCTTGTGTCGAGAGACCGTATGCGACTTGGCCAAGACCCGGGCAACCGTAACCTTGCAAATTCGAACCGAGAAGTCCCATTTCAGCAAAACGCGGAATCAAATGTTTCGGAAAAGTTTCAGTTCGATTGCACTCCTGTAAAACCGGGATGACTTCTTTGCTCACGAAATCACGCACCGATTGACGAACCAAAAGCTCATCTTCGGTAAGAAGGCTGTCAAAATCCATATAGTTGAGAGATTCGTACGCGGCCATAACGAGTTCCTTTCGATTAAGGTCGAGATATTCTAAGCCGAATGACCTTGCCAGCGCAATGGGCCGATGCGAAATTCGAAGGCATGAATTCCGATGTCGTAATTATTGCCAGAGTTGTGATTTGGTCATAGCCTTGTTTCTTAATGTACAACCGCGCTGAAATCATTGATCGCAATTTTTTAACGTTTGTGAAGGAGGGGCGCCTGCCCACACCTAAACAAGCGGTTACGCATCCGTCTCTGGCCGAAAGCGGGCTGGCCGGCCACGAAGTGGTCGATCTGTTTGAATCACAGGTGATGAGTCGATTGCTTGATTTGCGCGCGCGCGAATTGAAAAACGACAACCAATGTTACTACACAATTGGCAGCTCTGGGCACGAAGGTAACGCCGTTTTCGGCAAAGCTTTTCGTGTCACGGACATGGCCTTTCTGCATTACCGAAGCGGCGCTTTCATGGCCCAACGAGCGAAGCAGTACCCGGGCTCGACGCCAATTTACGATGGTCTTTTGAGTTTCGTCGCTTCGAGTGAAGATCCCGTTTCGGGCGGGCGCCATAAAGTGTTCGGTAGTCTTCCGCTTTTGGTGCCACCGCAAACGAGTACGATCGCATCGCATCTCCCCAAGGCGGTGGGTGCAGCCGTGTCTATCGGCCGCGCTCGCGATCTCAAAATTCAAGCTGAAATGCCCAATGATAGCGTCGTTTTGTGCAGCTTCGGCGACGCTTCGGCCAATCACGCGACGGCACAATCGGCGTTCAACATGGCTAGCTTAGTCGCCTATCAAGGTTTGCAGGTTCCGATTGTGTTTATTTGCGAAGACAACGGCATCGGGATTTCGGTGCCCACCCCGCAAAATTGGATCGCGACAAATTTTTTATCTCGACCGCACATTCAATACTTTCATGCTGACGGCCTTCATTTGTTGCACCTTCATCACGTCGCACGTCTGGCGGAGCAGTTCGCTCGCGCGAAACGAAAGCCGGTTTTTCTGCATATGTCGACGGTGCGGCTTCTTGCCCATGCGGGCTCGGACCCCGAATGGACGTATCACTCGATGGCTGAAATCGAAGAGGCGGAATTTAACGATCCGCTGTTGCATTCGGCGCGAATTTTACTCGAAAATAATTTGCTGTCGGCGGATGACATTCTTTCTCTATACCAAAGCACGAAAGCGCGAATCCGTCGCATCTCCGATTACGTCATTCATTTGCCTAAACTCACGCGCCCTGAAGACGTGAGGGCCTCGCTAACGTCATGCGTGCGGCCGCGCGCGCTCCCGCCTATGCCGAATGAAAATTCCCGACGTGAGGCGTTCGGCAAAGAATTCGAAAAGCTTGCAACCACACCGCAACACATGGCCAAACTCATCAATTATGGTCTGACCGATATTCTTCTTCGCTATAAAAATTGCGTTGTGTTTGGTGAAGACGTGGCTAAAAAAGGTGGCGTTTACAATGTCACTGACGGGCTATTCGCGAAATTCGGTCCGCGCCGCGTATTCAATTCCCCTCTCGATGAGACGTCGATTCTCGGAACCGCCATTGGTTTTGCCCACAATGGTTTTTTGCCTATACCAGAGATTCAGTTTCTTGCGTATGTTCATAATGCCGAAGATCAACTGCGCGGAGAAGCTTCGACGCTTGCGTTTTTTTCGCGCGGTCAGTTCACCAATCCCATGATCGTGCGGATCGCCGGCCTTGCGTACCAAAAAGGTTTCGGCGGGCATTTTCACAATGATAATTCGCTGGCGATATTTCGCGATTTGCCGGGCGTCATCATCGCCGTCCCTTCAAACGGTGCCGACGCGGTGAGAATGATGCGGACGTGCGTGAAAGCCGCTCAGCAAGAGGGGCGTGTCGTCGTTTTCGTTGAACCGATTGCCTTGTACATGACAAAAGACTTGCACGTTGAGGGCGACAAGGCCTGGAGCTTTCTTTACCCCTCACCCGATGCGGCCGACGCTGAAATCGCGCTCGGTGAGTTTGGCATTTTTGATAATGTGGAGAGCGCTACCGGTTCTGCCGGGCGAAATGCAGGCACACGCTATCAAGGCACGCGAGACATCCTCGTCATCACTTACGGTAACGGTTATTTTTATTCGCGGCAGGCCGAAAAAGAGTTGCGCGAAAAGTTAGGGCTTGGGGTTCGTATCATCGATTTACGTTGGATCTCTCCCATCAACTGGGATGCGCTCATGCGTGAGGTTGAAAAAGTGCCGAGAGTCTTGATTGTTGAAGAGTGTCGGAAAACGGGCAGTCTCAGTGAAGCCCTTGTTGCCGGTATTGTTGAACGAGCATCGGCGTTGCCAAAAATCAAGGTCGTTGCGGCGGATGATTGTTTCATTCCTCTTGGGCCGGCGGCGGCGGCTGGGCTCCCGAAGAAAGCGGAAATTGTCGCGGCAATACTTGAGATGGTGGGGAAATGAGTTCTAAACGAATTGTCGTTGTTTGCCCGGGGCGAGGTTCATACACGGCAGAGAGTCTCGGTTATTTGCATCGGCCGCAAGCTCCGGCGCGATTTCGTGAATTTCTTGCCGATCTCGATGACCGACGTCAAGCTCTAGGGGATCCAACGATTTCTGAACTGGATAGCAAACCGAAATTTTCACCTTCTCTCCACACGCGCGGTGAGCACGCGTCACCGTTGATCTACGCTTGCGCTTATCGTGATTTTCTGGCTATCAATCGCGATCAGTACGAGATCGTCGCGATTTGCGGCAATTCCATGGGGTGGTATTTGACGCTCGCGTTTGGCGGCGCACTCGATTGGACCGGCGGATTTCACGTCATTCAAACAATGGGTGGAATGATGCGCGTGCGAGGCAACGCAAGCGACACTGTGTCGACGCGCGGAGGTGAAGTTATTGGCGGGCAATTGATCTATCCGATCGTCGATGACGAATGGCAAATCGATCCGGCTCGCGAGCTCATTGTGCACGAGACTCTCGAGCGCGCGCGTTCAGCAGGGTTCCCTAACGCCTACATCTCAATTCGCCTCGGTGGGTACGTCGTACTCGCCGGCGACAAAGGTGCCGTGGAGTTCTTGTTAAAAAATCTCCCCAAGACAGGAGACTATCCATTTCAACTGATCAACCATGCGGCATTTCACACGCCTCTTCTATACGAAACGTCGACGCGGGCGTTTGATTCGATCTCGTCGCAATTGTTTCATGCGCCGAACATTCCGCTCGTTGACGGACGTGGGCGTATCTGGATGCCGTACTCCACCGATACGCGTGCGCTTTACGAATACACGTTGGGGCAACAGGTTTATGCGACGTATGATTTCACGACGTCGGTGACAGTCGCGCTCAAAGAATTCATGCCGGATCAGTTGTGGCTATTGGGGCCGGGCAACAGTCTTGGCGGGGCGCTCGGGCAAATTCTCATTCAAAACCGCTGGCACGGGATCACCAATAAAGAGCAATTCAAGACAAGCGGTTTTGTCGTGTCGGCGGGAGTGGGCAGCCGCTTAAGTTCGTAGGCCGAGGTGTTAAAACCGCCGCGTCATCTCATTGTACTCTTGCGCCATGAATGATTGGCCTTCGGGGCCATTGTGTTTACGAACATCATCGATCAAAGCAATCGCTTGCTTCGTCTGATGAGTTTTCATCAGCATGCTGACATAAGATTGTATAACCGTGATTTGCAGAATGCCTGGTTTTGCCAGGAGGGCGCGTTGATAATACACCTGCGCGTCGGCATATTGTTCAGTCAAATCGAGGAGGCGCGCATAAGAATAGTCGGCGCCCCCGTCATTCCCGCCGAGCGAGAAGTAGGTTTTGAAGTTAGCCATAGACAGCGCGACTTCACCCAAGCGGCGTTGCAACTCGGCGAGTTCATAAAGCGAGTTCAAATCGTTTGGGTTTTTTTGCACAATTTCAGAAAGCGCCTTCTCGGTGCAAGAATAATGCAGGCGTTCGCGACAGATGTCGGCGATTTGCCGCAGATCTTGGGGAGTGGCGGTCTGTGACCACTCCTTCGCTTTGAGGGGAATGATCGTAAACGCGTATTTGTCCCAATGTACGAATAGGATGAAGCCCGCGAGTAGGACCAGTGCTGCGCCGAATGTGACCAGACTGAATTTCTTTTCATGGTGGGCTTGAAGTTCGTCGTCGCGGCGGTCGTGCGTGTAGCCACAATGGTTACAGACAATCACTTCGGCTTGGGTACGGACTTCGGCAACCGATTGTTGGCAACGTGGGCAGATTAGATCGGACATGATCTCTCCTTTAGGCGCTGCATTGTGGCCGCGCGGCTTTAACTATAGCAATCCCGAAGCCAACGTTTTGGGCACGTTGTGGCTCCGCCGTCCGACTCATCCGTGAAAAAACGACAAGACTGTTCTGTTTTTTGTCATCGGAGTAGGGCATAATCAACGGTTGTGAAATTGAAACTTTTCAGCATTTTACTGTTGAACTGTATGTTCATTGGCATCGCGCTCACCGGCTTTATGTTTGTGGGTTGCGTGCGGGCTCCCGTGCGAAATGCCGAGCAGGCAATGCGGGCGACGTCCACACCGAAATTGGATGACGATCAAAGTTTCGTCAATTTAGACAAAGCGATCGAGCGCGACCTTGACGGAATAAGGAAAAAAATGGCGGCAGGCCGGCTGACGATG
>DAIDJH010000002.1 GCA_027451425.1 Bdellovibrionales bacterium
AAGATTTCAGCATAGAGTGGAAATGAATCCCAGCGGCGCATTATGGCACAATCCAACTTACGTAAGCACGGTCACAAGTGTGGTCGCGTTTTTTGTGATTGTCGGCGCCGTCGTTTACTACATGCAGTTACGCAACCCAAAATGGATCGGCGTTTGGGCCTCGATCAAAAGTTGGGTGATCGCTTCGCCCGTCATTTTCTTTTTTGCGGCTTTGCCTGCGCCATGGCCGCTTGTGTTTATTCTGCTTGTCGCGATCTCTGGCTCGAAAACGTTTTATCAAATGACCGGAATGTACCACCGCTCATTTTTCGTATGGATCACCTATTTGTTTTTAATTTTGCAAGGCTACTTTATTTTTCGCCGGCACCCTGAACTTTACAATATTATGCCGATGCTGTTTTTTGCGTGCATTGTTCTCATTCCGATTTTTCGCAACTCCGCTACTCACATGATCCAGTATATGGCGCTTGCGCTGATGAATTTTCTGCTGATCGGTTGGGGTTTCATGTATCTTGGGCGACTTGTGCTTTGGCCGGGCGGGCCGCTCCTCGTTTTGCACTTGGCGATTCTTTTCGAGTTTTGCGAAAGTTGCAATTACACGATCACCCGCGCCTTCGGTAAACACAAACCCTTCCAAGCGATCACAACACGCTTCTCTATCGAAGGCTTTTTAGTGTCGTCCGCTCTTACAATTCTGCTGGCATGGGGCCTACGCTTCATGCTCCCTCACCACACGCAACCATACTGGCTCTTAAGCGGGCTCACGGTCGCGATTTTCGGTCGCATCGGCGGCCTGCTACTCTCCGTACTCCGGCGTGATCTTGGCATAAAAGAATCGGGCATTTTTATTATCGGCCGCGACGATATTCTTTCGCGGCTCGACAAAGCGATGTTTGCCGCCCCCGCATTTTATTTCGGCTATTGGCTGTTGAGTTCTGTATGGCTCGTGAAGTAGATGGGATGTTTTGAGGCTCTCGCATGAAAAACTGGAGCTACGAGAACGAACAATGGACCCAACTCCCCGGTCATCTTAAACATCTTCCACTTTTTACCCGTCAAATTGATCTGATGAGTTGGCTCTTTCGTGCGCTTTGGGGAGGTTTTCTCAAAATTGCCTTTCGCTTTTATATTTTTTTGCGCGTGCGCGGCGATTGGGCGGAGATTTATAAAAAATACCCCCGTCTTCTCATCATCTCCAATCACGCCAGCCATCTCGACGCGGTCTCGATCACGGCGTCCGTGCCTTTTTGGTATTGGACGGATTTATTTATATCGGCCGCGAAAGACTACTGGTTTAAAAATCCCATTTTCACCTTTTTCTCCAAACACTGTCTCGGCGCCATTCCAATTGATCGCAAAGATAAACGGGGCGAGGCCATCAAGCTGTGCACAACGCTTTTGACTCGCTTAGAACGAATTTGGCTCATCATCTTTCCCGAAGGGACTCGTTCACCCGACGGGTACGTGCAAGAATTCAAACGCGGCGTCAGCATTTTTTCGGAACGTACGAACACTCCCATTTTATTTCTCTACATCGAAGGCAATAACAATCTCTTCCCGAAAGGCGCGTCATTGCCAAAGCCCGGCTTTTTGACTATTCATTTAGGACCGGTTCTGATGCCCAACGAAGCCCGAAATATAAATGAACGATACCGTGAATGGGTGACGACAATAAACCCCAACGCTTACGCGCCAGCCGAACAGGCCGCAAATAAAAATCTATGAACTCCGACCTCTCCATTCTCATCGCGACCGTCAACGGCAGCGGAAGTCAATCCGCCAACATGGTACTGGCAAAAAGCCTGTTCCGCATGGGCGCGCCTGTCGCCACGAAGAGCATTTTTCCGTCGAACATCGCCGGCCTGTCGACTTGGTTTTCAATTAGAATAAATGAACATGGTTACTCCGGTCGACGCCTCAATCACGATGTAGTGATCGCAAAAAACCCCAAAACTTTTTCGGAAGATTGTCACTCCCTCTCGCCCGGTGGGCTTTTTATTTATGACAGCGACATGAAGTTATCTCCAGATACGCTCGCCACGCGTAAAATATTACCCATCTCATTTCGCGAATGGACGGGCAAAGTGGAGGCTCCACTTCCGCTTCGAAAAGTTTTGAGCAATATGATTTACGTCGGCATTCTCGCCGAACTTTTAAAAGTCGATAAGACCGTGATGAATAGCGTCGTGCACGACCAATTTCACGGCAAAGAAGCCGTGATCGAAGCGAATCAACGCGCGCTTGAGCTTGGACGCCAAGCCAGTGTCGGCCTTGTCGGTTTCGAAATTCCGACCGCACGCGAATTTACCAACGAAACTATTTTTATTGATGGCAACAGCGCCGCCGCCATGGGTGCCGTTGTCGGCGGTTGTGCCGCGATGGCTTGGTATCCCATCACTCCCGCGACATCGCTTGCCGAAACATTTACGGATCTCTCAAAAGAAGTCCATGCGGGAGAAATAAAATCCGCCGTGATCCAAACCGAGGACGAACTGAGCGCGATTTGCACAGTGGTCGGCGCCGGCTGGGCTGGTGCACGTGCCATGACCGCCACAAGCGGACCAGGGCTTTCACTCATGGCCGAAGCGGCGGGCCTAAGTTATTTCGCCGAAATCCCCGCCGTGATATGGGATGTGCAACGCGCCGGCCCTTCGACAGGGTTGCCGACTCGAACATCGCAAGGTGACGTGCTTTCAGCGGCGACGCTGTCTCACGGTGATACCGAACCAATTGTTTTGATCCCGGCCACTCCCCGAGAGTGTTTTGAGTTCGCCGAGCTCGCGTTCGATTTGGCTGAGACGTTGCAAACCCTTGTCATCGTGCTCAGCGACCTCGATCTCGCCATGAATTTCTACGTGGATAAACAATTTCAGTTGCCAACGGCCGAATTTCGTCGCGGCAAACTTCTAAAGGCTGCCGATTTTGAACGCGGGGTTGAGTTCGCGCGTTATCGCGATGTCGACGGCGACGGCATACCCTATCGAACGCTACCCGGCACGCCCCATCCGCAGGCCGCCTATTTCACACGAGGATCGGGCCATACCGAATTTGCAAATTATTCCGAAAATGGTGGCGAGTACAAAAAGCTGCTCGACCGACTGAAGAAAAAAGTAGAAAAAAATATTCATCTTTTGCCCGCGCCCACCCCCGCGAAACGCGAAACCGGCGATATGAAGTCCGCGCGCTCAATAGGTCTTATTTATTACGGCAGCACCACGCAAACGATCGCCGAAATTGGCGACACCCTTAAACAGCAGGGTGCGCATTGGCGCGGCTTGCAAATTCGTTCGCTGCCGCTCGCCAATGAAATCGGTCAATTTTTAAGCGCATGTGCCAAAGTTGTCGTGATCGAACAAAATCGCGATGGTCAAATGCGGCGGCTTTTAACGCAAAAATTCCCCGAGCACGCCGCAAAATTTTCGAGCGCCTTGCAATATGACGGATTGCCGGTCTCAGCCGAAATTGTATTGCCGCAAATTTTAGAGGGGACCGCAAAATGAGTTCAATTCAAGACTATCAGGGCTTACCGTCCACTCTCTGCACCGGCTGCGGCCATGACAGCGTCACCCAGCACATCATAAAGGCATTTTTCGAAGCCGGCATTGACCCGACCACCGTGGCAAAACTTTCAGGCATTGGCTGTTCGTCCAAAACAACGGCCTATTTCATGAGCACCGCGCATGGTTTCAATTCGATACACGGACGAATGGCGGCCGTGGCCACGGGAGCGAAGATCGCCAATCGAAATCTTTGCATCGTCGGCATTTCGGGTGACGGCGACACGGCAAATATCGGGCTTGGCGGGTTCATTCATCTCATCCGCCGAAATGTCCCTATGATCTATATTGTTGAAAACAACGGCGTCTACGGCCTCACCAAGGGACAATTTTCCGCCACGGCCGATGCCGATGAGCTTCCGTCTATCGATATATGCAAACTTGCCATTGAATCTGGATGCGAATTTGTTGCGCGTGGATTTTCAGGTGACGGCAAGCAACTCGTACCGATTATAAAGGAGGCGATCTTGCATCCAGGTACAGCCGTGATCGACGTCGTCTCACCATGCGTCGCCTATGCCAATTACGATGGTTCAACAAAAAGCTACAATTACATCAAACAGCACAACGAAAAGACTGAACCGCAAAATCGCGAGTCGGCACTCCAAGCGCTTGAGGAGTCCCATCAACAAGGTCAGATTCTAACAGGGCTTCTTTACCGCGCACCTCAAAGAAAATCGCTTCTCGAGAATTTGCAGTTGCCCCAAACCCCGCTTCGCGATTTCAATCGCGCGGATTTAGCGCCTTCACGCGACACCTTTGCACGCTGGATGGCGCGATTTCGCTAATCTCAACTCGTCTCGATTTTCACTCGAGAAATGACTAAAAATTCGACAAAAAATTGAACATTTTTTGAATGTTGATTTTTCCGTCAACCGCCTAGTCAGTGAGACATTTCACTATGATCCACAACACAAAAATAATTTCGCGTTATGAAAAATCGAGGGCAAGATAAAACCATGGGCGAGGTGGGCGTTTAAAAATGGACCTTTGCCTGAAGGGGGCTTTATGAGAACAAACATCTTTTTCAAAACCATGCGGCAACAGTCGACATGGGCCATCGTCGGGTTGTTTTCCCTTGGCCTCATCGCTTGCTCAGGCGGAGGTGGAGGCAGCAATTCTAGCGCCTCAACCGGATCTATTGCGAGCCTGCGCTTTCAGTCCGTTGATGGTATCGCCCCCACCATCCCACAATATATGATGGTAACCGTCCCGGCGACCTTCACGCTCAACGCGTCGGGGACCACCACAATCTCGACGGTGACTTGGGATTTTGGCGACAGTACCACTGCCGCTACGGCAACCGCCACTCATAGCTACGCAACGGCGGGTACATTCACCGTCACCGTTACGGCCACCGATTCAACTGGTAAACAAATGTCGTTCAGCCAATCCGTTACCGTCGTGGCATACAATGAGGCCTATCCTTGTCTTGCCGACCTTTCTATTGCGGTTCCGAGTGTTGGTGCGGTTGGCACCGCGTTCACGGCTACAGTGAGCGTCCCCTCGTGCATGAACGGCGAAGTCACTTCTGTTAATTGGAATTTTGGTGACGGTGGAAAAGCAAGCGGAACATCGGCCACATACACATACGCCGTCAGCGGCACCTACACCGTAACGGCATCAGTCTATATGTTTGGTGGAACAACCCCCGCGTTCACTTTAACTTCAACAATTTACATTTCTGGCGGTCCATCGACTTCAGGCTCTGGCTCTGGGTCAACAACTGGTTCTGGCTCCGGCTCAACAAGCGGCTCTGGCTCTGGCACAGGCTCAACAACCGGCAGTGGTTCAGGGTCAACCACTGGCTCTGGCACAGGCTCAACAAGTGGCTCAGGCTCCGGTTCAACAAGTGGCAGCGGTTCGAACACCTGCCCGGCAAGTTCTGGTACCTACACGCGGCCTTCTCCGCACGGGATGTACTGCCGCTGCCGTCACCACTATCATTGGGACAACGGCGACGTGACCGACAATAATAGCTCTACACACGACGCGCGCGATTGGGCTCATGACTGCAAAGACTGGTTCAACGATCATCGCGATTGGTTTGACAACTTCGGCAGTTGGGACCACTCCGATCAGAGTGACTCCAACGACACGAGCCGAGATGCCATTCGCTGCGAAGACCACGGTCACGACAGTTGGGATGCGGACTGCGACGATTGGTACAGCCATCGCCATGACCATAACTACAGCAAAGGTTTGCGACTGAAACCCGCCGTTAACTCCATCGCGTGGGAAGATCTTTACTATCCTTCGAATGCCAAAGCACCGGGTACGCCCGACTATGACTACAATGATTTTCTGACAGAATTCGTGGTCAATGAAACAACCGATGCGAACAACGATATCACGGCGATTGACATCAATTTCTTTCCACGCGCGGTGGGAGCTGGGTATGACCACTCTCTCGATTTGGTACTCGACGGCCTGGTGAGCAGCCAAGTCAACAACTCAAATATTTTGCCGCAGACAAAACCACTGTTTAATGGTTCAGCGCAAGTCACTTTGAACTACTTCGATCAAAACGGCGACCCCGTAGGCGACACGACACATCCGGCCTACAATCAAGATATCGTCCTGTTTCCGAGCACGCATGGGGCGTTTGACCCGTCGAGCAGCGGCAATTATGGCTCCATCATCGACTCGTATTTCACCGACCCCGATGACTTCAGTGGAGGAATCCCCGAAAGCTACACCCGCGCCCAGCTGTACGCGCACGTTCACATTGTGTTGGATGATCCATGCCTCAACCCCGCCCCGACAGATGGTCGCGTGGATGCGTCGAAATTACGCGTCATTCTCCACCCGAAGCCTACGAATTATGACATCGACATCATCGACGTCGATGCGCACAACTTCACTTCTGCCGGTTACCCGTGGGGCTTTATCATTCCGACAGATTGGCAGTGGATGCAAGAAGGCGTGAACATTAACAAGGGCTACCCTATGTTAAAGGACTACGCTCAGCATTTGCTCGGCAATAACCCAACCGATGGTTCAGATTACATGCACTGGTTCAATTATCCGGTGGACGACAGCAGCCAAACCATCCTTTACCCGAAAGTTCCAGCCAGCCAAATCTTGCCACCGTATTAGAACCTGGCTAAGTTTATTCGGACTGCACATGCAAACTGAGCTCTCCTTCGAGGGCTCAGTTTCGTTTTTGCATAGGTCACTCGAGTTTTTGGGTCCCGTAGCTCAGCTGGATAGAGCAACTGCCTTCTAAGCAGTAGGTCGCACGTTCGAGTCGTGCCGGGATCACCAACAACTTCGGGCTCTCCAAATCCAGCCTCTCAGTGCTTCTCTGTTGAACCTGACACACGCGTGCCTGATTTTTCACCAATTTGAATTCGACGCGAAACCATCGCTTCACCTTTAGGTATTTTCATCGTCAAAACGCCATCGGCGTAATCGGCTGATATTTTGTCGACCTCAACTCCCGTCGGGAGCGTTAAAATTCTTCGATACGTTTGTTTGCCTTCCTCGTCCGTCGTTGCGCTTTTTTTATCCCAATGTCGTTCGGCCGAAATCATGATCTGATTGCCACGCGTTTCAATGTTTACGTCATTTTTCGAAACCCCCGGCAAATCAGCAGTGATGACAAATTCATTGTCTGTTTCATCAACCCCGAGATCGGGTCGTATAAATGCCGTACGCGCTGTTTCTAAAATGGGGCGCATGGTAAAAAAATCGTCAAACCACCCGTCGAGCGGTCGCAAAAAACTATCAAACCACGGCGAGAATAACTCGGATGGCCACCTGTGTGGCAAACGCTCCGCCCGGCCTTCATTTGATCGTCTAGTCATTTCTTTTGCCATTTGTAACCTCCATGCAAAAAGTGTGTCTTAATTTTTTGGTTTTGCAATTATGGGGCCGCACTTGAGCACGCAAAATTCATGAGCTCAATCAAAGTTCGGCGGAATTTTTCCACTCGCCCGGTAGTGCTGAGACCACTAAATCTTGGCTGGTGAGCTAGGGGCTTTAGTCGTGACCGTCATTTAATCAAAGGTCTTATTCATGATAAAACTGTAATAAAAAAATGGTTTCGCAATGAATTGCACTCAGTGTAAAATTGTAGCGTTGACGAATTTATATCTTGCATGAGACATAAGGTCCCAAGCAAGGCTCAACGAACTAAATATATTATGAAATTGCAACTCGCATTGACTTTACTTCTAGGATTTTACTCTGTCGTTGGCTCTGCACAAGTGCCGACGACTGACCCAACTCCAACTGTCAAAATAAAAAAACATATAAAGGCGAAACACAAATCTTCCCCAATTATCTGGAATGTGACGACTCCTTCGCTGAGCCAAGAAGAAAAAGCGCGCGTTACCATGGAAGATAATGAGCCCAAACCGACTAAGGCGAAATACGTTTGGACTCTAGAGGATGCCGTACGGATTGCCGACGCGCATAGCCCGGATTTACAACGCGTACGCGCCAATTTTGAAGCGGCAAGAAAAAGAGTGCTCGAAGCTGTGAGCGGTTATTTACCCCAAGTGGATGTATCCGGAAATTTCGAGCAAACAACGCTGCCCACACCTAGTGCCGGTTCAACAGTCAATATCGGTACAAGCCTTCCCTACTCTGGCGTCATGGGATCGGTTCGACAAACAGTCTTTGATTTTGGCAAAGTGCTCGATCAAATCGACGCCAACCGATATTTTGAAAAATCAGCCGATCAAGAGAAGGCTTCAATTAAGTTAGATGTCGACTTAGCTGTTGCAAAAGCGTTTTACAATGTCGCTTTAACAAATAAACTCGTCGAAGTTGCGAAAACCGGCGTTTTGCAATTCGACGAAGTTCAACGCCGTATGGTGGTTTTGGTAAAGACCGGTACACGCCCAAGTTTTGACCTAAGTCAGGCGAATTTAGAGTTGGCAAAATCGAGACTTCAACTTATCGGCGCACGTAACGCCCGCGACGTAGCCCGCGTTGCTCTCATTACTCTTATGGGTGTGCCGAACGACACCTCGTTTGCAATAAAAGAACATCCACCAACGAAATTTAAGACAGACCCCAAAAAATTGAACCTTACTAATCTCACGTCTGAAGCTTTTGAAAACCGGCCGGAATTAAAACGAAATCGCTACACCGTTCAAGCTGTTCAACAGTTGCATTCACGCGCCATCAAAGGCTTTTTGCCCACAGTTGATGCCGAAGCTTGGTACGGACGATTCATGGAGAATTACCCTTCTTCCATCAACAACTCATGGGGAGCCGGACTGACCCTTACTTGGAATATTTTTAACGGCTTTGATACAACCGCGCGAATCGGCGAGATGTACGCCAGGATGAATGCCGAAAGCGCTCGGCTTGACAAGGAACGTGACAATATTTCAGCTGAAGTCGCCGACAGTTTACTTGAATTCCAACGTAGCGACATCAATGTCGCCGTGGCCAGGCAAAGTCTCGATTTTGCAAAAATCAACTCCCAACTCGCTCAGCGCCGTTATGATGCAAATGTCGCGACGTTCTTGGAATTGCTCGTAGCCGATACATCGCTCCTGAGCGCGCAGGCGGAAAACGTGCAAGCCCGTTATCAGCGTGAGATTGCTTTAGCTTCTTTGAAACGTGCAGTAAATGGCCCCCTGGAATAAAACTAGCCAATTATTAACTTGAGGTGATTTTTGGAACACGAACATTCACAACATGAGCATTCAACACGCGAGCACAAGCACGCGCATAAAAAGCATTGGTCACACGATGTAAAGTCCGTTCTCCTTTCAAAGTATGGGATGATTGGCATCGCCGCTATTGCTGGCTTGATCGTCTTGCGGCTCGGCTTGAATTTTCTCATGCGAAAACACCACAAAAAATTTGTTCCCAATGTAAACATTGTTCAACCGCTGATTCGCTCAGTTGAGTCAACGATGACTTTGCCCGCAAACATCGAGGCCATCGAAGAGGCGAGTATCTTCTCCCACGTCGCCGGATATCTAAAAAAGATCTACGTCGACGAGGGCGACGTCGTTAAAAAGAATGAACTTCTCGCCACGATCGACGCGCCTGACATCGTTGACGCCTACAACAACACGAAAGCCGAGTATCTCTATCAAAAGGTCACGCGCGATCGGTATCAACAACTTGTGCAGCAACAGGTGATCTCACAGCAGGAATTCGATACGGTTGATGCAAAATATAATGAAGCAAAGGCCCTGTACGAGGCCGCCGCCGCGAACCTTGCTTATACTTACATTCGCGCTCCCTTTTCGGGGAATATTGCACGCCGATATAAATATCCCGGCGATCTAATTACTGTCGGCAAAGGTCAGCTACATCCGATTTTTTTGGAGGTCAACGAAAGCACGCTGCGGATTTCGATCAACGTGCCACAAACAAACATATCGAATGTGCGGATTGGCGAATTGGTGGATATTCAAGTGGATGCATTCCCTCACGATACCTTTAAAGGCAAAATTTCGCGTATCGACGACCAACTCGACCCGACTACCAAAACCCAACGCATTCTCGTGGATATTCCAAACCCGGACAATAAATTGCACGCCGGAATGTTCGCAAACATAATTTTACGGTTCGCCCATAAAGACAACGCCATCACACTCCCGCAGGACGTGGTTGAAACCGAAGGCAAAAAAAACTTCGTCTTCGTTTTTTCTGACGGTAAAGCCCACAAAGTCGAAGTTCAAACCGGCATCAGGGATAGCAGCGTCGTCGAGATCACTGGCGGCATCAACCCGACGGATCAAGTTATTTCAACTCAAAGCGCCCAACTCGTGGACGGTATGGAAGTGAAGCCAATTTTTTCAACACCAAACCCGGGGTAAACAAACTTGGTTCAATCAGCGCTAAAAAATCCGTACACGGTCATCGTGGCCTTTCTCATGGTTTTTGTGATCGGCCTTTTTGCTTTGACAAAAATGCCTCTTGATATTTTGCCGACGTTTCGTCTGCCGGCGGTGATGGTGGTCACAACCTACACCGGCATGCCGCCCGACATGATGGAGATGGACATCACTAATCGTCTCGAGCGGTGGTTGGCACAAGCGTCTGGGCTTGATCACATGGAATCTCGCTCACTTCCACAGGTCAGTATTCTCAACTGCTACTTTCAACCGGGTGTTGATCCGAACAATGCGCTCACTCAGGTGAGCAGTCTTGTGGCCTCTGACCTACACTACCTACCCCCAGGAACTCTCCCGCCGATCGTGATGGCGTATGACCCAACAGCAAGTTTGCCTGTCGGCTTGGTTACGGTTTACACCCCTCACGCCACACAAGCGAAAATGTGGGATGAATCAAACTTCACCATCCGACCGGCGCTCAATGCCGTACCGGGCGCGGTGGCACCGGTTGTGTTCGGCGGTAAAATTCGACAGGTGATGGTGTTTTTAAATAGAGAAAAACTGCTCGGCCACAATATTGCGCCTCTCGACGTTGTGCATACGCTAAGTTACGGTAACGCGATGATCCCGACCGGCGACGCCAAAATCGGTAATTTTGACTACATGATCACAAGCAACGGGATGGTTCCAAGCGTTAATGCATTCAACGACATACCTATCACCGTCGATAAAAATGGTGCACCGATTTTCATTAAAGACGTCGGTCTTGCGAAAGACTCTTCCGCCGTGCAAACAGAGGCCGTGCAAGTCAACGGCACTCTTGAGACATTTCTGCCTATTTTTCGCGGTGTCGGCAGCAATACCCTCGCGGTCGTCGCGGGGATTAAAAATGAGCTCCCGAAAGTTTTGAACTCCTTACCCGACGGAACGAAACTTCGCTTTCTTTTCGATCAATCCGTCAACGTGCGCGATGCCGTGTTCGACGTGATCCGCGAACTCGTGGTCGGCGTGCTCTTAGCTTCCATCGTCATCTATTTCTTTTTGGGCAATCTCACACCTACATTTATCGCAAGCGTCGCCATTCCGCTTTCGGTCATTGGTTGTATGGCCGGACTTTATTTTCTTGGTGAGACGCTCAACCTCATGACCCTTGGCGGTCTCGCGCTTGTGACTGGGCCTTTGATCGACATGGCGGTCGTTATTCTTGAAAATATCGAACGGCATTTGGGCATGGGCAAACTACCGAGGGATGCTTCTCTTGAGGGAACTTCCGAAGTGACGCTGCCAGTTTTAGTCTCAGCACTTGCGCTTATTATTGTGTTCTTCCCCGTCGTATTTTTTGAAGGTCTCGGCAAGGATTTGTTCACACCGTTAGCTATGGCCGTGGCTATTGCGGTAATCATTTCGTTTTTCAATGCGACAACGCTCGTGCCCTTGGCGGCTTCGAAATTTTTCAAACCGCACGAAACGACTCATCACGACGATGAACACCAATGGGTGGCCGTTCGCGTTTTCAACAAATACTACGGGATATTGCGCGATAAATATCTGGCACTTTTAGACGCCTCTCTTAGCAAACCTCACGTTCTTGTCGCAATTGTGGTCATGGTGTTGGTCGTGACGCTGGGGCTTGTGCCATTTTTAGGTTCAGAGTTCTTTCCGGTCACGGATCACGGTCAATTTTTTATTCGCGTCCGGGGCGTTGTCGGCACTCGTATCGAACGAACGATTCAAATGGTCGCAAAGGTTTCTAGCGCCATTAAAGAAGACCTGCCCAAAAACTCCTTGGACGTCATTTTGGCGAACTCCGGTGTTTTGCCCAGTTGGGCGGCCGCGTATACCCCGAACTCAGCTACACACGAAGCCCTACTCGAAGTGCAAATGAAGGATGGTTACGGAGCTGGCCCGGCAATTCGCATCTTACGGCGAAAGCTGAACGTGGCATTCCCGTCTGTGCGATTCTCTTATACGATGATCGATCCGGTCGCTTCGGCATTGAACTACGGCGCGCTATCGCCTATCGATCTCCGCGTCGTCGGTCCTGATTACAACGAAAGCTCGAAAATCGCCGGGCACATACTCAATAGAATGAACAGGATTCGTGGTATAACTGACTCGTTTATCGAACAGGAGCTCAATTACCCATCCTTGCACATCGACGTTGACCGCGTGAAGTCCGCCTATTTGGGTTTAACCGCCGACGCCGTGATTAAAAACGTGATCACCGCTTTAGGCTCTAGCGTGCTCTTTGCACCAAATTTTTGGGACGATCCTATTTCAGGTAACAACTATTATGTGGGAGCAATTTATCCCGACAATGAAATCACCCACGAGGTGATCGCCAACATTCCAATCACGCCTCAGAAGACTATACTAGGTAAGTCGCAGCCCACACTTCTGCGCAACATCGCGACTATCACTCCAGAAATCATCCCAACACAGTACACCCACATCCGTTTGCAGCGCGTGATGGACGTGAAAGCGAACGTCGTGGACCGTGATATTGGCTCTGTCGCGTCAGCAGTTGATAAAATCGTGAGCCACCTGAAGATGCCCAAACAGTATACCGTTGAATGGGGTGGAGCGATTCAGGCCATGCGTGCATCGTTTGGTAACATGGGCGGAGGTATGGCGCTCTCTCTTGTGCTCATTTTTCTTCTGATGGTCGCTCAGCTGAAATCGTTTATCGACCCGCTGCTGATTCTGGCTACCATCCCCGCCGCATTTATCGGAGTATTTTGGATATTGTTCTTGACCAATACCACTCTCAACATCCAATCGATGATGGGGATGATCATGCTCATCGGTATTGTCGTCTCCAACTGTGTGATCTTAACGGACTTTGCCAACCAACGTTTGGCTAGCGGTCTCACACCGATTATGGCCATGCGCGAAGCTGGTGTTGCACGCTTGCGTCCGATTCTCATGACGGCAATTTCTACAGTCATGGCTCTCCTGCCGTCTTCTCTGTCAGGAGCAAACGCTCCTCTCGCGCGCGCTGTGATCGGCGGTCTTTTAACGGGCACATTCCTCACGTTGACCTTTTTGCCGTCGCTTTTCGTTCTAGTAAAAAGTCGGCAAGAAATTCCGGGGGCAACTCCCACCGGCCCCGCATCCACGGCGCACTAACACTCCCTCGATCCCTAGCAGGCTGTTAATTAAACAGCCTGCCGCGAATTGCCAACTTAAGTATTAGTTATACGCAACCGATAAACTTATATGCGGCTAGCTCGGCAACTCCCAAAAATAATCGCCGTCTGTCTCATATCGATACAGGCATTCGGTCAAAGTTCCGATGGAGCATCAACCTCAATTGACAATGCATCTTCAAAGGCACTGTCTCAAACGCAAGACCTGTTAAACAACCCCGAAGCGCGCAACAAGGCCATTCAAGGCAATAGCCGCGCTGAATCTGCTGACAGTTTTGTAAAGAAAGTCACCGGCGGAAATGCACAAACATCAAACGAAGTCTATGGATTGGCCGCCGATGTTTTTGCCAATGTCGTAAAAGACGCACACGGCGACCCTAAGAAAATGCAAGAAGAGATCGACAAATTTGAAAAAGATCCGGCGGCATTTGCGGCAGCATGGACTCCCGAACAACGAGCAAAGCTAAAAGAGTTGTCACAAAGACTTCCCGCTATGTCCACTCCTCAGCAGTAAATCGTCAAAAAATGCATAAGCGTCAGAACTCGCCCAATTTTCAACTCCCGCAATTTTACGGATCAAACGGCCCTCGGGATCTATGACGTAGGATTCCGGCAATCGAAACGTACCATATCGTTTAGCCAAATTTTCGTCTTTATCCCAAATAATATACACATTTTGTTGATGCGTAGATTTAAAGGTCTTTAAAAATAGCTGAATGTCGGACAAGTTGTAATCGGCAGAAACGCCGATCAACACCACGCGCCCCTTAAAATGCTGAACAAGCTTTACAAGAGATGGAAACTCCGCCACGCATGGATCGCACCATGAAGCCCAGAAATTTAGCACCACAACTTTGCCGCGAAATTTCTCTAGACTAATTTTATTACCATCCAAATCAGTCAGCAAAAAATCCGGCATGCCTTTTTTTTCAAGTTGGTCAAGAATTTGCGACGAGAGCGGTGGGCGTCGACCTTGGGTTAGAAATTGTTTGTATCGAAGCCACAAAAGCCAAAGAACGCCCGACAACGCAATTACGACAAGAAGCCCTTTTATTGATGGCGGTAAAGTCAAATTGCGCGGACGAATATCCATCTTAGAATTGCTTACGCCCTAGCTATTCGGCGGGCCTGCGACTGAAGCTGTCGAAGCGATTTTCTCTGCCGAGCGGCCACTTTTGCGCGCACCTTAGCACGTTTCACCGCATTTTTATCGCCGCGAACCGTTGCCTCGCCATCTTTTGTCGCTTCAGGCAATTTATAATCAACAAACTCAATATAGGCCATTGGAGCCATATCACCCGGACGGGCATTCAATTTCAAAATTCGCGTATAACCACCGGGGCGAGTCTTAAATCGCACGCCGACATCTTTAACTAGTTTCTCAACAGCGGCTGAATTCCCAATCCTTGAAGTCAGCAATCGCCGCGCAGCAAGGTCACCTTTTTTACTGAGTGTTACAGCACGATCAATATGTCGGCGCAACTCTTTGGCTTTGGCTAACGTAGTACGAACTCGTTCATTCAAAACAAGCGAGGCCACAAGGCCGCGAATGAGTGCTTTTCGCGCGGTTGTTTTACGATTAAACGAATGACTATGAACCTTGTGTCGCATGAGAACCTCTCTACTGTTGCGCCCCATTTGGAGTCGAAGACACTGCCGCTGGCGCAGCAGCAGCAGCAGTTTTTGCTGCCGTGTTTGGATCCCATCCTGGCGGCGGCCAACCTTCTATTTTCATGCCAAGAGACAGACCCATTCCAACCAAAATTTCTTTAATTTCATTTAACGACTTGCGGCCGAAGTTTTTCGTCTTCAGCATCTCAGCTTCACTTTTGGTCACCAATTCGCCGATATAACGAATGTTTGCATTTTTCAAACAGTTCGCGCTTCGCACTGAAAGTTCCAAATCATCGACCGAGCGAAACAAATTTTCATTGAGCTTTGGAGATGAAGTTTTCACCTCTTCTTCTTGTGGCTCCAAATTTTCATCAAAAGTTAAAAAAATCTGAAGTTGCTCTTTTAGAATCTTCGAGCCGAGCGAAATCGCCTCTTCGGGCTTCAATGATCCATCCGTCCAAACTTCCATCTCAAGCGCATCGTAGTCGGTCCGCTGCCCCACTCGCGCATTCGATACAGAATAATTCACTCGACGAATCGGGCTGTGCAGAGAATCAACGGAAATATAACCAACCGGCAATTCCTTCTTATGGGTTTCAGCTTCAACGTAACCTCTTCCCAACGTAACTATAATCTCAGCTTCAAACTTAGCGTCCTTACCACGAGTCGCAATATGTTGTTCTGGATTAAGCACTGTGATTTGGTCGTTAGCTTGGATGTCAGCCGCAGTTACAATGCCCGGTCCACGCTTTGATATTCGCAGCGTTTGTGATTCAGAATTGAACTGCTTAAACCGAACCTGTTTAAAATTAAGGACAATGTCTGTTACGTCCTCTAACACATCGGGGATTGTGCTAAACTCATGCAAAACCCCCTCTACTTTAACAGCACTCACCGCCGAGCCCATCATTGAGCTGAGCAAGATTCTGCGGAGCGAATTCCCGAGCGTCACGCCATACCCGCGTTCCAAAGGACGCACTACGAATCTCCCGTAACTCTCCGAAAGGCTATCTTTGTCGACTTCAAATCCTTTTGGTCGAATCAAGTCTCTCCAAAATTTGTAATAGTGCTGTTGCATCTCATTTTCTCCTAATTTTTATTAAATTCGACGGCGTTTCGGCGGACGGCAACCATTATGTGGAACGGGAGTCACATCTCGCAGCGATGTAACGCGAATCCCAAGGCTTGCAATTGCGCGTACGGCGGGTTCACGTCCAGCTCCAGGTCCATTAACGAAAACATCAACCGATTTCACGCCATTTTCAAGTGCTTTACGGCCAGCATCTTCAGCGGCAACCTGAGCCGCAAAGGGAGTCCCCTTCCGACTACCTTTGAAGCCCTGCATGCCCGCCGAAGACCAGCAAACAGCATTACCTGACCCATCCGTGAATGTAACTATCGTGTTGCCAAAACTCGCCTGAACGTAACATCGACCAGTCGGCACATTACGTTTGGTTTTTTTCTTGGGAGCTACAGCAGCAGATGCGCTCTCTGATTTTGCCTGCGGCTTCTCCGCTTTTTTTTCATTTTCTGCCATTATCACACCTCAACTAGCTAACAGCCATTTTTTTATTGGCAACTGTCTTTCTCGGACCTTTTCGCGTTCGAGCATTCGAGCGGGTTCTTTGTCCTCGAACCGGCAATCCTTTTTTATGCCGAAGCCCTCGATAACAACCAAGGTCAATGAGTCGCTTAATATTCATCGAGACTTCGCGTTTAAGATCGCCTTCGATCTTACCGCCGGCATCAATAGCCGTTCGTAATTTCACGATTTGATCGTCGGTCAAATTATCGCTTCGTAAATTTAAATCAACACCCGCTGCTTCGCAAATTTTCCGGGCACGCGGACGGCCAATGCCATAAATGTACGTTAACGCAACTTCCATTCTTTTATTTTTGGGTAGATCGACGCCTGCTATCCGTGCCATTTCACTCCTCGATTAGCCCTGACGCTGCTTATGTTTAGGGTTTTCACAAATAACGCGAACAACTCCACGTCTTTTAATCACTTTGCATTTCACGCAAATTCTTTTAACTGACGCTCTTACTTTCATAATGCCTCCGACACGTTAACGACACACTGTTGGCGTCGCACAAGTCGCCTTCAAATTGAAAAGCAAATTCGGGACCGCCGACTGTAACACCCCACAAGTTCGGTCGTCCAGATGTTTTTATGCACTCATTGCCTTTTCGATTCGTTTGTATACCTCTTCTTCCAAACCGATCCCCTCAACCAATCGAAGCTCACCTCGTTTTTCGTAATATTCTTTCAGCGGCCTTGTAGACGCCTCATAGACCTGCATTCTAGTGCGAATCGCTTCAGGAGTGTCATCTGGCCGCTGATAGATATCTGTACCGCCACAGACATCGCAGTGGGCCCCGTCTCTTAGGGGCTTATATTTAACATGATAGGTCGCTCCACACGAACGGCAGGTTCGCCGGCCCGATAGTCTCTCAACCACTTCTTCGGTTGCAACCTGAAGAAACACGGCGCGATCCAAGTGCAAATTTCGCTCGCGTAATATCGTTTCAAGGGCATCGGCTTGTGCCAAATTGCGCGGGAAACCATCCAAAATAAAATCCCGGCCATTTAGTTGCGTCAATGACTCTTGAACCATACCAATAGTCACTGAATCTGGAACTAAACGCCCAGAATCCAAATAACCTTTGGCCTCTTTGCCAAGTGCGGTCGAATTCTTTATTGCGGAACGAAACAGATCCCCGGTACTGATGTGATACATTTTTTTTCGTTCAACTAAA
>DAIDJH010000003.1 GCA_027451425.1 Bdellovibrionales bacterium
CCCAACACTTGCAACTTTTGACCACTGCCGGGGCGACGCCGCGGCGGCAAAGGGATGCACGCTCGCCGGCTCAAATACTTTCCCGTTAAACTGTTCTCGGCACGCGCAATCTCTTCGGGCGTTCCAACGGCCATCACTTCGCCACCCAGCCGTCCAGCCCCAGGGCCAATGTCGATCACGTAATCTGCCGAACGAATCGTTTCTTCATCGTGCTCAACCAACAAAACTGTATTACCGCGATCGCGCAGCTCTTTTAAAATTTCAAGCAAACGGTGATGGTCGCGCGGATGAAGCCCAATACTTGGTTCATCAAGCACGTACAGTACGCCGACCAAACTTGAACCGACTTGCGTCGCCAGACGAATCCGCTGAACTTCTCCCCCTGATAATGTACGCGTCGGCCGATCCATCGAGAGATATCCCGTGCCCACACGCAACATGTACTGGAGCCGAGTCTGAATCTGCCGCAAAATTTTTTCTGCAACCATGTGATCGCGTGCTTCAAATTTGAGTTGACCAAAAAACTCGTGAAGCTCAGTGGCTGATAAATGAGACAGCTCCGCAATATTTCGACCAGCGACATCCACATTGAGCGTTTCTTTGCGAAGGCGGGCCCCCTGGCAATCCGGGCAAGTTTCATACACGGCATCTGTCTCATCGCTATCATCATCGTCATGGATTTGCTCGCCGCCGCGAATATCGCCGTCCACATCTTCACCGATCACGCCGAGACCGTGGCAAGTCGGGCAAGCTCCACGAGGATTGTTGAAACTAAAAAAGCGCGGCTCCATTTCTGGGAAGCTAAAAGCGCATATTGGGCAAGCTCGATGAATCGAGTAAATGCGCGGCTCTTCCTGTCGGTTTGAATCGCCGCCGCTCACCTCGATCGAAACCACGCCACGAGACAACGCGAGCGCTTTATTTAGGCTTTCACGCAAACGGGGAACAAAACGATCCTCATTTACTAATTTATCGACCAGCAGATCGATGTCGTGCCTTTTGTGCTTTTCGAGCTTTCTCGCTTTTTCAAGCTCGACCCAAGCTCCATCGACTTTGGCACGCAAAAACCCTTTTTTTAACCATTTCTGAAAGTCTGCTAGATATTCGCCTTTTTCGCTCTGAGCCATGGGAGCCAGTACTAAAAACTTCGTACCGATCGGGAGACGACGAATCTCCTCAACAATCTGTTCGGGTTTGGTCGATGCCACCGGCACATGATGAATCGGACATTTCGGCCGACCGACGCGTGCGAAGAGCAAACGCATAAAATCGTAAATCTCGGTGACTGTTCCTACCGTTGAGCGCGGGTTTGTCGAAATTGATCTCTGATCGATGGCAATTGACGGCGAAAGCCCGGTGATACTGTCGACTTCCGGCTTTTCGAGTTGCTCCATAAAATTGCGCGCGTAGGCCGATAGGCTTTCGACGTAACGACGTTGCCCTTCGGCATAAATCGTATCGAATGCAATGGTGGACTTACCAGAACCGCTAAGGCCAGTGATCACCGAAAGTTTTCGGCGCGGGATACGGATGTCGACGCTTTTCAGATTGTGAGCGCGCGCGCCTTTGACAACTATGAAGTCTCGTTCTGACAATTGGGGCATAAACCATAAAGTTCTAGCACATGCCCGGTCAGAAGAAACCCATTATTGCGCGCGACCAAAGCTTGCAGCTCCTCAATATCGCTGTTTTCGAATTCAACGATACGCCCGCAGCTCGTACAGGCCAAATGGTCGTGGTGACCACGCGGGGTGAGTTCGTATCTCGCCGGTAACCCTCCCATACGAACTTCAGTGACAAATCCGTGGCTCGCGAGAAGCTTAAGAAGCCGGTAGACGGTCGCAAAACCGATTTCAACATGCGAACGACTGACGCGATCATAAATCTCTTGCGCCGTTGCGTGAATTCTGCCGCGCGCGAGCGCCGCCAGGATCGCAAGTCGCTGATCCGTGATCTTTAAATTCATATCGCGCAGAATGCGTTTGAGCGATTCTTTGTCGGCGCGATCACGCAGCCTCTCGCGATCGGTTATAATATCGCTCGATCCAATTGTTTTGTTGGAGCGCCCAGTTTGCAATGTCGGAGCTTCTTTTACTTTCAAAATTCAATCCGCCTTAAATTCACTCGACCCGAAATCCACCCGGCACGCCCTTAACAACTTTTGCGACGGCAGAATGCGGGTGAAGGCTCTCTTGATGCTCAACGTAAATGGAGTAATCGAGATACGCGTCGGATGAGTCGAACGCCGCACGCAGTTTTCGGGCCGCATCCTCGCAGAACATCAGGTTTTCGCCATTGAGACGCGCGAATTCCTGTTCATCGACACGCTTAACCGCTGTTTGCACCGGCGTGCCTAGGGCACTCTCGGCATGATTGATGACGGAGATCCACTCTGCAATACTCATTTTCTCGGGTTGTGCCAGTTCGACGGATACTTGCGCAAGACTTCTTTGGGCGTGCGGAGTCGCCACCTTGACATCTTCACTGCTCAACCAATCGGCGATTGCATTCAGATCGAGCTCCTTGTCGGAATGCGCATCAACAAACTGATCGCGCAAAAGTTCACGCGCCAAGGCCGCAGAACACGGGCAAGTGCTACTGTAGAGAATCTCAGTCGACATAAACAGGCGAAAGGCACCGTCATTCAACACTCCACGAAGTGTAATCGGGTACAATCGATGTCCGCGTTCACCGCTGAGCAGCCCCATGCGATCCACCGGCAACTGAAAGCCAATTCGAACTTCAGCCAGTCGGCTCATACCCGCATGCTTGGCTAAAAATTGCGCCAGCATATCGCGAACAATACCGCCGCTCAGGTTTGCGTCTTTTTTGTTCGTTCTATCATGCAGTGCTTTCACAATGTCGAGATACAACCGAGACATGTGGATACCGCGCACATCGCTTTTATCTAGACTCACAAACGCGTCGATCCGGGCCGGCAACGTCAAATCACCAACGCGAATAGACATTTCAATTTTTTCCATCCCCACGCGTGCAAGAGGTGCAACGAATTGTGGCTCTGACATGACTGATACGTCAGGTAAAGTCGAATCGACATGTGTGTCTTTTTGGATTTCCATAGAAACAGTATTTTCTACAAGAAAAAGACTAAAAAATCCATGCAAATTCTGCTAGTTCTAAGTAGTTTGTAAATTTGTTTATGTTTCCGATCAAACCTTAGGAGGGGTCGTGAAAGTGCAAGCGCTTATAGGATTTCTTTTGTGTTTTACAGCTGGTTTCTCCGTGCCCACATTTGCTCAGCCGAAACCCCCCGCTAGACGCAAACATCACAAATTTCATGCTCCCCCGCCGTTCGATCAAGAACACAAAGATCTCACCGATGTTCTACAGCAAGCCGTTGTGGTCAATGGTTCGGTGTCGAAAGTGCGCTATAAATGGTTAGTTACGCACCAAACGAAATTGATTCTGTATTTAAAAGACATGGCTCACGTCACACCAAAAATTTACGATTCGTGGAGCGACAAAGACAAAATGGCGTTTCTCATTAACGCTTACAACGCGTTCACGATGAAACTGGTCGTCGACAATTATCCCATTAAGTCGATTAAAAAAATCGGCGGGATTTTTAAATTCCTCAAGAGTCCATGGAAGATCGATTTCATTACACTTCTCTGGAAACGCATGTCCCTTGATGATATTGAGCACATGCTCCGAACGGATTTTAGCGACCCCCGCGTGCATTTTGCCATCAACTGTGCGTCGATTGGTTGCCCGGCGATTCGGAACGAAGCTTACGTTGGCTCACGTCTCGACAGTCAACTGGATGAGCAGGCGCGTTTGTTCCTACGCGACGGCGTAAGAAACCAGATTGATGTGGGCAATAAAACTTTGAAGTTATCGAAAATTTTCGACTGGTACGCCGACGACTTTAACAAAAAAGCCGGCTCCGTCGAGAAATTCATCGCACCCTACATCACGGATGACCCGATCATTCGGAAAAGCCTCATGAACAATGAATATAAGATCACCTACACCGATTATGATTGGAGTTTGAATGACGCCAAAGAATAGCTCACGCGCTCGCGCCTTTTTTGAATTGACCATTTCAACTATTATTGCATTCTCCGTTTTGCGTCTGGCGTTTTTGATTGCATTTCACCCCGGCACCACCGCCGCGTCGAGTGGTGATGCCATCACGGTTGGCCAAGTGGTGCATTCATTTTGGATCGGATTACGCTTCGACGCGCGCGTGGCTATTTTGCTCGCGCTGCCAATCTTGTTAGTTTCGCTGATCCCATGGTTTCACTGGCGTCATTCAATCGCCCACAAGATCTGGACGGCCGTTTATACGGTTGTTTATGCCGGTGTGACGCTCATATTTTTGTGCGACTTTGGTTACTATGCCTATCTCGAGAGCCGCATTAATGTTACGGTTCTACATTTTCTTAACAATCCCCGTACATCATGGGGAATGATCAACGAAACTTACCATGCCTGGGTTCTTATTCTGGTGTGGCTGGCAATCGCCGTCGGGTACTGGGTTTATTTTTCCCGCCGGATCTTTGCACGATCTACCGAGGGCGATGGAAAACCCTCATCGACAGAACACACAGCCCCGTCGGCAAATTCCCACCCGGTGGTTTGGCGTTGGTCGCGAGGTGTTGTACTGACGGCCTTGGTTCTATTCGGGATGTGGGGCAAGGCGGATCAATATCCACTTCGCTGGAGTGACGCATTTTATACCCAGAATATGTTTCTCGCTTATCTCGCGATGAACCCAATCCATTATTTTCTCGACAGCATAAATAGTCGCAATCAAACGTTCAGTACAAAGCAGACCCGGGCGCATTACGACGAAATGGCGGATTATCTTGGGATTCCACCTAAAGATCGCGACCAAAAAACTTTGTCTTACGCCCGACCGGTCGAGCCCACTCCGGCGGATGTCAATGGCGCCGACTTACACCTGCAAGGCGTCAACGGTAGGCCACCTAATATTATTTATATGGTCGAAGAATCTCTCGCTTCTTACAAAACCGGCCTATTCGGCAACTCACCTGAAGCCACGCCGAACATTGATCGCATCGCTCAACAGGGCTGGCTGTTCCGCAATTATTTTACTCCAACCGAAGGGACGGCTCGTTCGGTATTTTGCGTTCTCTCCGGAATCCCCGATATTGATGCTAAAAGCACCTCATCGCGCAATCCGTTGCTGGTCAGCCAACATACGCTCATCAATTCACTCAAAGGCTACGACAAATTTTATTTTATCGGCGGCAGCGCCACCTGGGGCAATATCCGCGGCGTTTGGATGAACAACGTCAAGGGTCTTAAAATGTACGAAGGCGACACCAATCTGCCGGGCCCACGAACGGACGTTTGGGGACTATCGGATTTGGATCTTTTTCGTGCGGCGGCAAAAGTTCTCGCGGCACACGATCCGAACAAACCGTTCTTCGCGCTCATTCAATCCGCGAGTTTTCATCGCCCCTACACGATCCCAAAAGATCATGGCACGTTACAAATTCAACACCTGACCCCGAGCGAAATTCAAAAGTACGGCCTTAAATCAAATGCAGAATGGAATTCGCTGCGATTCGCGGACTATTCCGTCGGGCAGTTTTTTAAGATAATCAAAACCGATCCATTTTTCAAAAATACGATTGTCATCATTCACGGCGATCACGGTTTACCACACCATGATGCCCCTAACCTCACCGAAGGTGAAAAATTCTATGGCATCAATCGATTTCATGTTCCGCTCATCGTTTCATCACCGCTCATTAAAGCTCCGCACGTGTTCCATCGCATGATGTCCGAAACTGATGTGTGGCCGACTATTCTCGGCACGCTCGGTGTTTCGGGTACCAACACGACCATGGGGCGAAATGTATTTGCGATCCCGAAAGGTACGCCTCACTATGCATTTAGTTATGTGTACTACGACAACCCCCTCAGACTGTTTTTGTACGATCAAAAGTATTTGATCTCAGCAACACCTGCGGGAGCCGTTGGTTTATACGCATACAGAGGCGATAAGCCGAAAGAAAATTTAAAGGACAGCGACCCCGAGAGGTTTAAAAAAATGTCGAACATGCTTCAGGGAGTTTTCGAAACGTCGCGGTATATGCTCTATCACAATCATGAAAAGGCCAGCCAACTGCCCTAGTCGGCCGTGCCTAAGCCCAGCGCGCACAAATCGTCGGGCTTTAGAACGCCCTTGTAGACTTCAGCAACCCATTGCCAGTTGGTTCGCGAAATGCTGGTTCGGGTTGCGGCCGTCTGCCGACTCGCAACGCTTTCTAAATGGGCCTCATCCAGCAATTTTTTAAACTGTTCGCGAAAAACAGTCGGCGTATCCACCCAGCCTTCAATTTGCTGAAATAGCTTCGCCGTTGTCGAGTGCGGCAATTTGACAACACCCCGGGGCTCGCGTTGCAACAATGGCAGAGTCGCAAGTCCCAAAAAAAGCGACCATGCGCAAAATACGCGGTAGTCTTTGTGATCAAGAGGGACCGCTTCGATATACCTCATTGCTCCCTGAGCATTAAGGGCAAGACTGCTAAAAAGGTCCGCTCGCGACGGGACAAGAAATCGACCTTCGCGTTCATCTCGATATTGATCCTTAAGGAGGTTTATTTTTTGCAAAAACAACCCGAAGTGATGCGCGTCCACAATGAGGTCGCGACGAAGTTCCAAGCGATGATCAAGCGCCCGCAAAAGTTTCGATAACGTCTCGCCAACCAGACCAGCGACGAAAAAACAATATTGATTAACCTCTGAAAGACACGAAAGACGCAATTCGCTTCTTGCGCAAAAATGCCGCATCCCAGCCGACATCGAATTAACGAGAGTGAGAATGGCCACCCGAATTTCTTCTGGCGCGGTACGAAGATCGCGCAAAATTCGCCCGGTATCGTTGAGGAGCAATCGTTCACCTTCAGGTAAAGTTGTGGGGAATTCCCGCACCCACCCGTCGAGCGTAGTTGACTCGACTTCTGGCGAGATTTCTTGCCCCACAAGTTGGCGGAAGGTTTCGAACGAACGGGCCTGAATCTCGCGACGCGACCACACGGCGTCTTCAACGGTATCAAGGATTCGACACAATAAGTAGGTCAGGCTCACCCATGCACGTAATGGAGTCTCAAGGCGCGCGATACATGCGGCGAAACTCCGACTCACCCGATCCAAATGAGATTGATAGAATTCAACAGCAGATTTTGGTTCATTCATCGAGGTCATAGTATGGCCGGTCTAGCGCGAATACGCAAGCGCGGCAAAGTTTGAATAACCTTCCGAATTAGTATAAAAATGAGGGGTCAGCGCGTGGCATCGACAGTGATACTGCTCTTAAGCGCAGAGGAGAAGATTCTTTGAGCAACTTTCTCAACCGTTTCAGCTATGCACAACAGGCCAATGCCGAATTCTTAGAAAATCAATATCGGGACTATTTGAACGATCCCAACTCAGTTGACCCATCACTGCGGGATTTTTTTGCTGGCGTGGAATTTGCGCAAAACCTCACCGCCTCAGCCTCAACCGGCGGACAATCATCGGCCGCCCTAGAAAAAAAAGAGATTCATGTTTTTCATCTTATCAGCATTTACCGTCAATATGGGCATCTCCTTGCGGATTTAGATCCTCTCCAATTGCAGAAACACGATACATCCATACTTGAGTTAAAAAATTTTGGTTTAAGCGAAGACGATCTCGACAGCGAATTTCAAGCGGGAGAAGTTCTCGGGTTGGGTCGAGCCAGTCTTCGCTCGATCATCGAGTATTTAAAAAAAATCTACTCTGGCACATTGACGTGCGACGTGGCCGGCTGCGAGCCTTCCGTGCAAGGTTGGTTTCAGGAACAATTCGAACGCGGTCATGCACGTCTGGTTTTAACCGCCGACGAAAAGCGCGCCATTCTGCACTCACTCGTCCGCACCGAAGGCCTTGAGAAATTCATTCACACACGCTTTGTGGGCACCAAACGATTCTCAATTGAGGGCTGCGATGCCCTCATGCCCATGCTCGAAAACTTAGTGGTTCGCAGCACGCGCTTCGGTATCGAAGAAATCACGATCGGTATGGCCCACCGGGGGCGAGTGAACGTACTTGCGAATTTCATGGGCAAAGCCACCGAATTGATCTTTGCAGATTTCGAGGGCCGTGTAATTGATAACTCGGGCTATACGGGCGACGTGAAATATCACCTTGGTTATTCGTGCACAAAAGAAACACCAAACGGAACATGTCACGTAGCCCTGGCCTTTAACCCGTCGCACCTCGAAGCCGTGAACCCCGTCGCGACCGGCATGGCTCGCGCCAAACAGCGCTATCGCAAGGATACGACCAACCGAAAAAAAGTCATCCCCGTTCTGATTCACGGCGATGCTTCATTTGCCGGTCAAGGCGTCGTCGCTGAAACTTTGCAACTGTCGCAGCTCGACGGCTACAAAGTGGGCGGCACCCTTCACATTATCACGAATAATCAAATTGGGTTTACGACTTTTCCAAAAGATGATCGATCAACCCGCTACTCCGCCGACATGGCAAAAGCGATCAAAGCCCCGACGATTCTTGTCAACGCCGACGACGTTGAAGCTTCAGTGAGCGCTCTTGATCTGGCGCTTCGTTTTCGTCAGGAGTTTGCTCAAGACGTGGTGATTGACCTGATCGGTTATCGACGGTTCGGCCACAACGAAGGCGATGAGCCGGCGTTCACGCAACCGGTGATGTATGAAAAAATCAAGTCTCATCCAACGGTGAAATCGCTTTACGCCGAACAGCTCGCCGCTGAAAATGTGCAAAGCCTCGATGAAACTGAAAAAGACATGCAGGAGAAAATCGACAATCTTCAAAAGATTCTCGAAAACACCAGAAAGAATCCTCCCGAGTTTAAGCCGATGAACTTTGAGGGATTGTGGCAGGGGTTTCGCCGTGGCCGCATCGAAGACTTTGATAAGCCCGTAGACACTCGTTTTGCCAAAAAAGATTTACTTAAGATTGGTGAAATCCTCACCTCTCCACCTCGCGATTTTCACCTTCACCCGAAAGTCGAAAAGCTTCTTGAAGCGCGAAGGCATATGTTGACGAACAATGCGCTCGATTGGGGGATGGCCGAACTCCTCACCTACGGCTCGCTCAATCATGAAGGAACGTCCGTTCGGCTCTCAGGGCAAGATGCCAAGCGGGGTACCTTCACGCACCGTCACTCGGTTTATTTTGACACCGAAACGAACGCGGAGTTTTGCCCGCTGACTCATGTGAATCCAAACGCGGAGTTTTGCGTTTACAATTCTCCTCTGTCCGAAATGGCAGTGCTCGGGTTTGAGTACGGCAACGCGATCGCCGATCCGACATTCCTCACAATATGGGAGGCTCAATTCGGTGATTTCGCCAACGGCGCACAGGTCATCATCGATCAATTTCTTTCAAGCGGCGAAGAAAAATGGGGCCGAATGGTTGGGCTCACGCTGTTTCTCCCGCACGGCTATGAGGGGCAAGGCCCCGAACACTCAAGCGCGCGACTTGAACGGTTTCTCCAACTGTCAGCTGACGACAGCATGCAAGTTTGCAATCTCACGACCCCAGCCAATCTCTTTCACGTTTTGCGCCGGCAGATGAAACGGGATTTTCGAAAACCGCTTGTGATCATGACGCCAAAATCTTTGCTTCGTCACCCGAAAGTGATTTCTACACTCGAGGACCTCGCGGACGGAGCATTTCACGAAGTGATCGCCGACCCCCTTGTCAAAGACGTCAAGACCGTGGAGACGTTGGTGCTTTGTAGCGGCAAACTGTACTACGATATCGAAAAAGCGCGCGAGACCAAGCCAAACTCACGCATCGCCGTGGTTCGCGTGGAGCAGATTTGCCCCTTCCCTCGCACTCAACTCACGCCATACTTGAACGGTTATCCAAAGCTGAAAAAGATTGTATGGGCGCAAGAAGAGCCGCAGAATATGGGAGCATACACATGGGCACTCCCGCGTCTGCGTAAACTTGCCGACGACTTAGGTTTGAGTAAAGTGGATATTGGTTATATCGGCCGTGTGGAGCGATCCAGCCCCGCCGTCGGTTCAGCTCGCGTGCATCAAAAAGAACAAGAAGAGATTGTGCAGAGGTGTTTAGCGCTATGAAAACGCAAATTAAAATTCCCGCCGTCGGAGAGTCCATCAACGAAGCGACAATCTCGCAGTGGGTGAAAAAAAATGGTGAAAAAGTCAAACGCGACGATGTGCTTTTGATTTTAGAAACGGATAAAGCGTCGGTCGAAGTCGTTGCCGAAACAAGCGGCATGCTTTCGACTAAGGCCAAAGAGGGTGAAACGGTTGCAATCGGCGCTATTGTCGGCGAGATCGACAGCGAGGCCGCCGCCTCAGCTGCTGCACCAACAGTGGCAAGCGGTGCTTCTGCAACGCCAACTCCGTCAGCAAAGCCGAGTGCGCCGCCAACTCCTAAGCCAAGCGCACATCCACCGCCGATCGCCAAGTCGTCACAACCGGCAGCACCCTCATTATCAGCCGCCGCGTTAACTGCTCCTGGGTCGAGTGTCGCGGCCAGTGGCCCCGCCGTTCGACGAATTGTTGAAGAGCAAGGCGTAGACGTATCGGGTATAAGCGGTACCGGCAAAGATGGCCGCCTCACCAAGGGCGATCTACTCGGGTTGAAACTAACGCCCACAGTTGCGCCCACTCCACCGGCTGCACCACGCGTTTCTCCGCCAGCGGTACCGCAACCGAAAGTCGCAAGCGGCGCGCAAACCTCTACACGCGAGCCGATGTCGAAACTCCGGCAGACGATCGCCAAGCGTCTAGTTGAAGCGCAACACACCGCCGCGATTCTCACGACCTTTAACGAGATTGATATGTCGGCGGTCATGGCGGTTCGTGCGAAATACAAAGATAAATTCAAAGAACGCTACAACATTAATCTCGGATTCATGGGTTTTTTTGTTAAGGCGACGATCGAGGCGTTAAAAGCCTTTCCACGCGTGAACGCATTCATCGACGGCAACGATATTGTATTTAACAGTTTTTACAATATTGGCATCGCTGTCGGTACCGAAAAAGGCCTTTTGGTACCTGTCGTGCGCGACGCCGATCAAATGTCTATCGCCGACGTCGAACTCTCGATCAAACACTACGCTGAAAAGGCACGTGCCGGCAAAATAGCGCTCGACGACTTATCCGGCGGAACATTCACTATCAGCAACGGCGGCGTGTATGGCTCTCTTCTCTCAACGCCGATTTTAAATCCACCACAAAGCGCGATTTTGGGTTTGCATAAAATCGAAGAACGGCCGATCGCCGTACAAGGTAAAATTGAAATTCGACCGATGATGTATGTGGCACTCTCGTATGATCACCGTATTATCGACGGCGCCGAAAGCGTCAGTTTCTTGGTGAAAATCAAAGAAGGCATTGAAGACCCCACGCGGCTCTTGATTGAAGTCTAATGAAAGTATTTTATGGCAAACACATTTGATTTGGTGGTAATCGGCTCAGGTCCTGGCGGCTATGTGGGCGCCATCCGCGCGGCTCAACTAGGTCTTAAAACCGCCGTTGTTGAAAAGGATCCCACGTTTGGTGGCACGTGCCTCAACGTTGGCTGCATCCCTTCAAAGGCGCTTCTTGATTCAAGCGAACATTATGCCACTGTTCAACACGAGCTTGCCGCACACGGCGTGCTCGCCAAAAATGTCACGCTCGATTTGCCGACCATGCTCAAACGCAAAGATAAAGTTGTGCTCGACAACACAAACGGCATCGCCTTTTTATTTAAGAAAAATAAAATCGCGTCGGTTCAAGGCCGTGGCCGTTTGAAGTCAACGACCGAAGTGGAAGTCACCCGCCCCGACGGCTCGAAAGAAATTTTGCAAACTCGAAACGTAATGCTCGCCACCGGGAGCGTCCCCAACGAATTGCCGTTTATGCGCTTCGACGGTCGGACCGTCATTTCATCAACCGAAGCTCTCACCCTCACGACGGTGCCCAAAAAAATGGTGGTCATCGGCGCGGGCGCAATCGGGCTTGAACTTGGGTCCGTGTGGTTGCGACTTGGTGCTGACGTGACCGTCATTGAATATGGCAACAAAATCGCCGGCCCAATGGATGCCGGCTTATCGGACCGTTTGCTTCGCGTTTTGCAAAAGCAGGGCATGAAATTCATATTGGGCGCAAAGACGACGGGCGCGGAAGTTAAAAAATCGGTTGCGGTTGTAAAGTTTGAAACTGTCGCTGACGGCGCAAAAAATTCCGTCGAAGCCGATGTGGTTCTCGTCGCCGTCGGGCGAAAACCCTACTCGGAAGGTTTGGGTCTTGAAGATCTCGGTATCGCCAGAGATCCGCGCGGGTTCGTTCTCGTGAACGAACATTTTCAAGTGCTCACCACAACAAACCGCCCGCCCTACCCGAATATTTTTGCCATCGGCGATTTGATCCCCGGCCCGATGCTTGCCCACAAAGCCGAAGAAGAAGGCGTCGCCGCCGCCGAACTCATGGCCGGTCACGCCGGTCACGTGAATTATGAAACTGTGCCCAGCGTGATTTACACATGGCCCGAATTCGCCGCGGTGGGAGCGACCGAAGAGCAATTGAAACAAAATCAGATTTCATACAAAGTGGGGACTTTTCCCTTTTCGGCCAATGGCCGGGCACGCGCCGCTATGCAAACGGACGGCATGGTCAAAGTTCTTGCCGAAGCCAAAACCGATAGAATTTTGGGCGTTCACATCGTCGGACCGCGCGCTTCGGATTTGATTCACGAAGCCGTCGCAATTATGGAATTCAAAGGCTCCGCCGAGGATATGGCGCGTTCGTTTCACGCCCATCCCACATTCAGCGAAGCCCTTCGAGAAGCCGCACTGGGAGTCGACGGCCACACCCGGCAAATGTGATGGTTGCTAAATAAGACTATAATTTAATCTGAATTTTTCATTTGAAAGTCAGCGCTTGACCATGCGGAAGCGTCACGGTCGCGCAAGGCTCGCACGCGCCAGTAAACCTTCGATTTCGGTTTACCGAATTTCAAAATATACATCGAATCTTTTAATTTTATATTTTCCGCGCCGTGAAAATCAGGGTTATCGGCGATTTGCAATTGGTACCGATCCGCTTCAACTGACTGCCACCGCAAAGTTACAAAGTCCGATTGACTCCCATTATCCGTAACCACTAGCGCATTGTGGATAGGCGACTCGGCAATAGGCATTTGCATAGGCGGTCGCACATCGACTTTCACCAAGCTTGATTTCTTCGTCACTGGCTTTTCTTCGCTATCAAGACCGCGCATAATGTATTCGTAGTGCCCGGGATGCTCGCCATTTATAACCAATTCATGTTGATCTATTTTCATTTGTTCGGTTATGCCCGTATCGGTGTTTTTCACATTGACTTCCCACGCGTGCACCTTCGGCCTCGGCTGCCATTCGATGGTCGCTTGCGTATCTGCTTCTGGCGTACTTGAAAAATCGATGGCGTCGTTTTCGTGCACACTCACATTGCCGAACGGAATTTTCGGGGGAACTAATCGCGCGGCTAAAACTGAATGCGACGGTGCGGGTGGCCCAACAAACGCCCGAGGTGCCGGCGGCCCAACAAAAAGTTTTGGCACAGAAGCTGGGGCGCGGACAGTGGCCGTATTTACTTTAAAATCATTGAGGATATTGTCGTCATTGACCATCGGCTTTTGCACCATCGCAATGGTTTTTGTCGGCACGGTCAACTTTGGCAGTGCCTCCACAATGCGCAGAGTTTGCGCTTTGGTTTTGAATGCCACCAAATGTCGAAGCGCCGGCCCCTCGATCACTTTTTCTTCTCGACCTGTATCTAAACGCAATCGCCTTTTTGTCGCGTGAACGGTATCGACCCGCACTGTTCCGGCAGCCAGCTTCACGTCAATTGTGTCATGACTGCCGAACGAAATCTGCGCGAGACTGTTAGCTCCGAGTTCGAGCTTCATGCCATCAGAGAGCGCCAGTGTCACACTGGAGTCGGCCCCGACATAAACCGTGTCACCCGAAAAAATACCCGAGTGCCGGTACATATCCAGCCAACTTAGCGTTGCCCGCGGGCGAGCACGAACTTCATTAATGCTGGCGCTGATATACCCAATCGGCTTGCCCATTCGCTGTCCATGTAACAAAACATCCATCCAACTGTCGGCAAGAAAAAAACAAAGGACTCCACATGCTAAAAGCAGCCACGCTAGCGCAATTAAATTTTCGGTTTGCTGGTCGTTGTGATTCGCAGAATCCATCGACCTTTATTCGGTCAAAATAACTGAAAAGTTAACCGCCTGGCTGCACGAGATCAAACGAAAGCCCAGTCTTCGATTCGCAAAACATCGGGATCGAAAGCGTATTCACATCCGCACCTACTTGCACAGGCAACATCTGCGCGCAATGAGAAGGCACTAGAAGCGAATATCGCGCCGTTCGTTCAAGTTGCCCGTGCCCAAGATTCCACGTCGCAATATCGACATAATGATCCACCATTAGACTGAGGTCCGTGTATAAGCCAGGCTCAGGGTTTAAATTGGAGCCCACAATCACCGGAACAAACTGTTGAGCCTGTTGCACCGAAGAAAAATTAGAATCTCTGTTGATTGAAATCATCCCGCTTTGTACGGCGTGAGGCATATCGACCGACTGGTGAAACGCTATCAAATTGAACTGCGACTCAACAAACCAAACGCGACCCGATTGTGATAAACTAAAAAGAGCTAGCAAACCTGGTTGCACAATAGGATTTTCAGGAGAGTGAAATGAAAATTCAGTCTGGCCAGCCGGTTCGCCGTCAGATTTTACCCAATTGAACACGCCTCGTTCGTTGTCATCGAAGTTGAGAAACCCAGACTCACTGCCGCCATGATTGGGCGACTGCAAGTAGTACCGCTCGCCCAAAGACACAAGCTGATTCCACCCGGAAATGCCGGCGCTTTCTTGCGGCACCCAGTTTTGGGCTACGCTGAGGAACGGGATATCCACAACCAACGTTTGCGCCCCCCAACCTTGACCAATGCTTACTAACGCGCGTAAGTGACCGGCCAGCATATCTGACTCCTCAGGTGGGATCCAACCCAAAAACGCAAAATTTTGATCCTGTTTATCGCGAAACTTTGCATCGTCCAGAGCATGTACGGTCAGCGGCACATACTGACCATTATTCGAATCGCTCACCTGCAAATAGTAAATATGATTCATTTGCTGACTGTACCGCGAATCTTGTGAATCGAAATTTTCACTTTCAGGGAGCGGCCCCGACGCCATGAAACAAGGGATCAACCGATTGCCCGACCGCACCCAAGAGCCTGGCGACACATACCTAAAATTCCAAATCATTGCGCCGATGATGCCTTGCAAATGCACTTGCCAAGTTGAATTTGCGGCATCGCCCCACAGCGGCTTGAATTGCGGGTCGAAAAAACGAAACTGCATATAAACATGTTGCGAATCGGTTGCGTAACCGCCGACTATCGCCCAATCCAGTTTACCCGAGTTGTCGAGATCGATTTGGAAAACCTGCTGAACGGATCGCAAACCCGCCATCGCGAGGTCTTTAACCGATTGATCGCCCGGCCGTGACGGATCATAAATTTCAACAATCGGTGCGGTGGCCGCCTTTATTACCCGAAAATATTTCGGTAACCCCGACGAAAAACCATAAACCGGTACTCGTGTCATAGTCGTTGAATCCGTGCCGTTTTCTCGAACCAGCCAATCCGCAGCGCGAATCCGCGACGGCACAACCCAACGTTTTTGCGCCGCTACGTTCGCCATCCTTCGTGCCACGGTAATGTCGTCTTCAAATATTATGTTACGACTATTTTGCGCGGACACGTGAAGGTCGAGGTGCAATCTGTCGGAGTCGTCGAGCGATGAAAGTTGATAGCTCCACGGAATAACCAAAAGAGCGCCGGACTTCATAGACGAAATCGACGATTCGCCGGCCAAACGCCCGTTCACGTAGAGCTGCGCCCGAACATCGCGTGCGGTGGACCAAAGATTTTCAACCCGGAGGTGACTTCGCACACGCAGCGATTGTTCATTCAATGGGAGTGTATTGAGAGATTTAAAATGCGGATAAAATACCGGCTGCGGTCGCACTTCGATCGCACGTTGAATATTAATCAAAACGTAGAGCGAAGCCGGTTCGTCGGCAACTGTCGGCGAAGTCGATAACCTACCGATTTTCGGCGGGTTGGTGGTCGATAGAAAAATACGGGCGCGCAGTTCGTTCAACGAAATGTTCGGATAGATGCTTTTTAGAATCGCCGCCAGTCCACTGACAAAAGGAGTTGCAGCGCTTGTGCCGCTAAACAATTCGTACCCCTGCACACGGTACGCAAGTGACATCAACCCCGTCGGAAAAGTCGATAGGACCCCATCACCGGGGGCCAACACATCGACATTGCCGCCAAAATTCGAATAATACGCAAGCTTGCCTGTATTGGTGACGGCTCCGACACAAATCACCCCGTCAAGGTCACACGGATATTCGATTGCGTTCTTTCGATCATTGCCGGGCGCTGTCACGATTAGAATACCGGCTTTTGTGGCATCATCGAGCGCCTGTCGGATTTTCGGCAATTCGACAACCGCCGGCCAATCTAAGCTTAAATTGATGATGTCGGCATGATGAGCGATGGCGTAATGAACCGCATTTGCCACATAATCGGTGATGAGACCACCTTGAATGACTTGCCCAGGTTGAACCGTGTATGTCTGAACGATTTTGGTCCCCTGGTCATTGTAAACTTCAACCTTTTCAGCTTGCCTCACCCTGTGGCGGTAGCGAAAAAATACGTAATCATTGGCCAAATTAAAAACCCGAAGCGGCAGAATTTTCACCGTTGGTGGAGTAAGGCCCGCGATGCCAATACTATTGTCGCTATTGGCCGCGATGATGCCGGCCACTTGTGTGCCGTGGCCTTGCGCATCCGACATAACCGGTTGCATTTGTAGGCCCCACACCGGCACTTCAGCCGGCAAAAAATCAAACCCATCCGAACGAATTCGACCTTGTAGATCGGGGTGGTGGATGTCGACGCCCGTGTCGATCACAGCGACAGTCACCGGCGCTTTTGCCAGCTTTTGAATTTCATCACGGGCTTCAAGCCAACCAACGTCCACTCCTGCTCGACCCTGTTGCTCGTCGGAATGGTAGTTATCTTTTCGCAAAACCACAATTTGCGAACCGTCGTTGTGGAGCGCCCACTGCTCGTGAAAAAACGGATCATTCGGTATCGAAATTTTTGAGTATGCCGCCACTCCCGCCAAACAAACGGTAAAAATAAGCAGGTGACCTCGTGTAAACAATTTCATCATAGGAAGTCCCGAATCCATTGCATATAGAGTTCACCGTCATTGATGCCGAGACGTCGCGCTTCAAGCCAACTCAAAATTCCGTCGGGATATTGCACATCATTTGAACCCAATGCCTGCGAGTAAACGGGGGTAAATACTTGTTCGCTGCCGAGAGGGAACCCAGTGAGCACACCGTACAAATAAATATTATTTGGCCCGCCAACAAAATCAACGAAATCGTCAAATGGCATAAATCTTTCGAGATCGTTGGCCATTTGCATAAGATTACGCGCAATCGACTCTTGCTTTGTTTGCGGCCACGCGGTCATCGCATCGAGATAATGACGCCATGACAAATCAAAATCCC
>DAIDJH010000004.1 GCA_027451425.1 Bdellovibrionales bacterium
TTCCGACCGAACAACGGGCGTTGGAATTCAACGCGGTTGAGTTCGGATACGGACGGGAAACCACATTGTCTGTGCCGTGCCTGCGCATCGCTGCGGGCGAGAAGATCGTGATCACCGGCGAAAACGGCGCTGGCAAGAGCACGTTGCTTCTCCTGCTCTCTCGCATTCTCGGACCCTCGGAAGGAACGCTGCGCGTCTACGGGAAGACCGATCCGTTCTTCCAATTGGCGGCGGGCCTGCGGCCGCGCCTCAGCGTGCGCGACAATATGGCCCTCTGCGCGGCGCTGCTGGGTCTGTCTCGGGCGGACTTCCAGCGCCGCCGTGAGGAGCTCATCGCCTTCTCGGAACTGAGCGAGTATCTCCCAAAGGCAAAAAAGTGGATGGGCTTCAATTGACACAAAGCCTATATCGCAAACGCGGCCTGCCCAAAGTTATAGCGCTTAAATCAAGTGAATACGCCATAAATGATCAAGACTTTCGAGATTCAGGCGTCGACGATATATTGGATAGCCCGGTGAATCCACGCAAGCTCATTCTCTCCATCGCCAACCTGGGTGGGATCGACGAAACCGCTCTTCTTGAAAAATACGCGAAAATCAAAGGACAATTGGGCGAAAGCCCGGAAGAACAGTCTTACATTGGATCATATGACGAAAATGGTCAGCCCGTCGAAAGCGTGCAAAGAGTTCGGCAGTCGATAGAGTCCGCAACGAAAGTGGCGGGCTTTCCACTGGATGCCAAAGCCGACGCATTTCGTGACGCTTCGAAAATATTTGATGGTGCATCAGATGCCTCGCCACCACGGTTCCCGCTACAAACACCGCCGGGGGAGAGCGTGCAAAATGCGCAGCAGCCTTCGCAAAAAGCTCAGGGTCAAACTTCAACGCCTGAGCACAAGAAAACAGAGCGAGAGCAGAAATACGATTTATGGGCGAAAAAGCTTGGTCCCCTGCCGCCGAAGCATTTTGTGCGCGACCGCATTTTAGAATTTAATAAGAAAGTTCGCGCGAATAACGTCATCGAGGATATCGATGAAGTCGAGGACGAGCGAAAAACATTTGTGAAGGCGCTTTTTCGTCGGCGCTAGAAGCTAACCCGTTTTACGCCGTAAAATTTTTGTCACGACAACCGAAAGGTCGTCGGTGAAAGTTGACTTCTTTTTTCCGTAAACTTGTTTTATATAGGTAATTTCTTTGTTTGCATCGATAAAATTGGGGTCCAATGAGAGGGCGTGTTTGAAAGCCTGGTAGGAGCGTTGAATTTCTCCGGTGAGTTCATAGTACATGCCTTTCACGAAGAAGTACTGAGGGTTATGCCGGTCTTCATGAGCGATGGTTTGCATTAAGTCGCCGGCTCGATTGGCCAGTTCACTGCGATCGGCACGATGCCGTTTTTCTTTTATCAGCGACCAAATGTAATAGACGACGACGTCTGAACGGCGGCCGTGCATTTTCATCACTTTTTCTAGTGCTTTGCGTGCCTCACGGAACTGGTGGGACCGTAGCAGGCGCAGGCCTTCTTCGAATTTTGTTTCGGCTAGTAAAATCTCGTCGGCCATCCCGTGTTCAAGGGTTTTCGTGTAAGCTTGTCTTTTCGCCTCGTCGCTTAATGTGGAATGAGCTTGAGTGATTCTGGCAAATATTTTTTGACTCAATTCACGCAGGTCGGCTGGCACTGAATCGGGGAGGCGATCCGGATGAAGAACTTTAGCCAGTTCGCGATAGCATCTCTGAATCTCTGATTGTTTGGCGAGTTTATTCACTCCCAAAATTTGGAAAAAATTTTGATCCTGCATCTCTTGCCAAATGCGCTCGAGCCGTATTCGCTTATTTTCAATTGATTCTTTATCGACGGCTTTCGGGCCAAAGCGCAAAATGCGCTGTAATAAGAAAAAATGAAGGGCGCGTAAAATATCGAGCTCGCGATCCATGTGGTCGGCGCAAATTTGATCGATTGTCCGCGGCCAGGTGAGAGTCATTTCAAGATCGGCGAATACACGCGCGGCGGGCAGATGAGCGACGATATTGGCCTGATTATAATTCACGCTGGCGGTCAGTGGGTTCCCCACATATTGACGGTAAAATGATTTCAACCATTCGTTTGACAGCTTTGAACATGCCCAATCGCTGAGCAGCTGAGTGAACTTAAAGCCATCGATAAAAACGTCCGATTCGATCTCTTTGGCGTCGAATTGAATTTCAACGTTGGTATCTTGTATGGTCTTCGAAAGCCGTATGACCATCTGTTCGTGACGGACAATCCCGATGGCGTGAGGTGAGATGTAAGATTCATCCACGAGGCGCTCGCCGAGTCGCTTTGATTGCTGTTTTGCCAGCATGCGATCGATTTCTTCGGAAGAGGCAAAGCCCATTTCAATAAGAAGAACGCCAAAGTATGATTCGGAGTCGGCGAAATGGACGTTGGCTATTTTGCCTTTATTAAAATCAATCGCAGCTTGACGACTGTCTGGATAAGCGATGCGAAGGGTGCCGGAAATGTGGGGATCCATCAAAAGAGAGTAAACCCAGGGCAAATCGAGGCCATGAATGGAAGGAGTTTGCCGTACGGCGTGAAGTTTATCGTTCGAGGAGTATTGTTCCAGCTGTAAGAGTTCAAAAAGCGGCTGTTGATCTGCATCCAGAATCGGTGTGAAAATTTCATCAAATGTTTGGATGACGCGACTGAGTTCGAAGGGTTTGTTAAAAAATTCGCGAGCCTTAGATTTGATAAGCGCCTCGCGCGCGAAGGCTTTGTCGCGAAAAATTCCGCTGGTAAGAGCGATTTCAATTTTCGGATAACTATTTTTTATTTCCGAAGCCAAATCGACGCCGTTTTTTCGCGGCAGCATGCAGTCGATGATCATCCCATGATATTCTTCAAGCCGGAGCGCGTTTTCAGCCGCCGACGGGGAGGGAACCAATCTGATACTATAACCTGAGCGCCGGAACCCTTCTTCAAGGGCGCGGCCTAATGATTCGTCATCTTCGACAACGAGTATGCGTATATCCGACTTTTTCACCTTCAATCTATCGGATTTTTCAGCTAAAATGTTGACGATAACATGACCAAAGACGCACATGTTTAACTTGGTTTTGAAGGAGGTAAAAATGGCGACTCAGGCTGTTACGGATCAATCTTTTGAAGGCGACGTTCTAAAATCGGGCACTCCGGTCTTACTGGACTTTTGGGCAGAATGGTGCGGCCCATGCCGAGCGCTCGGTCCAAAACTTGAAGAGATAGCGCAAGAGCTAGGCGGTAAATTGCGCGTGCTCAAAATCAATATCGACGAGAACCCGACAACTCCAGCCAAGTTCGGGATTCGAAGTATTCCAACGATGATTCTTTTCAAAGGCGGGCAACCGGTTGAGCAATTACTCGGAAATTTGCCAAAAGAAAATATCGTTGAGATGATCCGCCGTCATATTTGAAGCGGATCGCTATTTCTATACCAGCTAAAATAAAAACTTGCGGTAGGAGATGGATGAGATAATTCCCAAGCAGGCCATGGCGGTGATCATCATGGAGCCGCCGTACGACAACAATGGCAGGGGTACGCCGACAACCGGCAATAGTCCAATGACCATGCTGATATTCACCACGATGTGCCAAAATAGGATCGAGATTGCCCCAACTCCGACCAAAACGCCGAACCGATCACGGGCTTGAGCGGCGATGCGCGTGCACATAAATAACAAAAACAAAAACAAACTGGCGGTTGTCATGCTACCGATAAACCCGTGCTCCTCGCTCAGAACTGAAAAAATAAAGTCAGTGTGTCGTTCAGGCAAAAAATCCATTTGCGACTGCGTGCCGCGCCGAAAACCTTTACCGAATACTCGGCCGCTCCCGACGGCGATTCTCGACTGTAAACTGTTGTAGCCGGCGCCGCGCGGATCTTTGCTCGGTGACAAAAAGGTGAGAACGCGGTTTTTTTGATAAGGCTTAAGTCCGAATGTCCAAATGAGCGGAAAGGCCACCATTCCAACGACAAATAAAAATGCCAAAATAGAGGTGCGAACTTTAACAAAAAGAACCATGGTCGCAAAGACCGCAATCAGCATAAGGCCGGTACCGAGATCCGGTTGCTTAACAGTGAGTGCCGTAGGTACCAGCGTTACAATCGTTGGGATGACAAGATCCCAAAAGCCCATGCCTTCAGGGTTCGTTTGTTTTGAAAGAATTTTTGCTAGAATAAACACGAGCACCAATTTCATCGTTTCGGAGGGCTGGTAGCGAAAAAAACCGAGCTCAAGCCAGCGGCGCGCGCCAAGAGAACTGCGCCCCATAACGAGCACGAGCGCGAGTGCGATTAAATTGAGAAAATAAAAAACGTAAGCGCTGCGGCTAAAAAATCGGTAGTCGACAAGGGTGATGCCGAAAAATACCAACCAACCCATAGTGAGATAAACAATTTGAAGCCAGAACAAGCGGTTTTGTGCCGAGGATGCCGTCACGCCGTGAGTGGCGCTGTAAAGCGTGATTAATCCTATTATGTTTAGACAAAAAACGACAGCGATGAAGTTCCAATCCAAGCGACGGAAAAAAGTGCGTTCTTCGACTTGCATGTCAGTCGCCATGCGTGATCCTCGTTTCAGTTAAAATCGGTTTAGTCGGCCGGCTTTTGCCGACGAGAGTCTTGGTTTTTATCCAATCGGGATGATATTTTTGAATATAAGCACGGATCACGTCGCGAACGACCGGAGCTCCGCCCAAATTACCCCAGCATGAATGTTCTGCAAGTACGCCAACGACGATTTCAGGATGATCAACGGGGGCGAACGCGAGGTAGATCCCATTGTCGCGGAGCCAGAACGGGCGATTGAAGCAGTTTTTGTGAATTTGATCGGCCGAAAATGATACAACTTGGCTCGTACCGGTTTTGCCCGCCATAATAACGCCTGGAATCTTCCACCAGTGAGCGGTGCCTTTGTCGCCATTGGCGACAAGTCGCATCCCTTCGCGCACGAAGGCGAGATATTTTTTGTTGACGAGAACTCCTGCATCGTTGGGCTTGGTTATGTCGCGAATGATTTGCGGCTTGTACTCTTGCATGGCGTGGTGATTTTGATTTTGAATCTCTTTAACTAAAAAAGGCTTATATAGCGTGCCATTGGTGGCTATCGTATTATAGGCCAATGCTTCTTGAAGGAGTGTGACAAGCACATACCCTTGGCCGATGGCGTTTGACAAATTTTCGCCCGGCAGCCAGGGCTCATCCAAGGTTTTCATTTTCCACGCTTTAGTTGGAAATAGTCCGGGCGTCTCACCGGGCACTTGAATACCGGTTTTTTGCCCGAGCCCCATGGCTTTGGCATACTTTGCGATGTTGTCGATGCCGAGCTGAATGCCCATTTTGTAGAAGAAGACGTTACTCGACTCCTCGATCGCTTGCATAATGTCGATGTTACCGTGCCCGGCTCGTTCAGCGTCATGGTACCAGCGCCCACCGAACCACATTTTGCCCGGAGCGCTGACGATCGTGTAGGGAGTGACAACCCCCTCTTGCAAGGCGGCCGTGGCCACAACCGGTTTGATGGTTGAACCAGGCGAGTAGTGATCTTGAATGACTTTGTCCATGAACGGCTTGTAGGGGTCTTTCGTCAGTGCATCCCACGTGTCAGAGTTCACGGAGCCTTGGGCAAATTCATTTGGGTCAAACGATGGCGTACTCACCCAAGCGAGAATTTCGCCGTCAGATTTTATCGCGACGAGCGCGCCAATACGCGGGCCAATTTTGTCATTTTGGTGGAGCATGGCGTCCATCGCCGCCTTTTGCACGTCTTCATCGATCGTCAAAACAATATTGTGACCTGGAACTGGCGGTTGAGGTTTCAAATCTAATAAAGCTTTGTTGAGTGCCGCTGATTCGCGGCCGTGGGCGTCGACTTCGGTGTAACTGAGGCCATCGTGACCGCGCAAGATCGGGTCGAGAGATTCTTCGAGACCATTTTGGCCGATCCAATCACCCTGCTGAACGATTTTTGTTGTATGGTATTTTTTGCGATAATCCTCAATTTCGTGCTGCGAGACCTCGCCGACATAACCAAAAAGCTGTGCGCCATTCGGGCCAAGCGGATAGTAGCGCATCACGGTTTCGTCGACGTTCAGCCCGGGTTGGTCGATACGGATGCGCTTGAGGCGGAAAACTTCGTCAAGAGTTAGATTGGGCTTAATTATGACCGGCATGAAGGGGCCGTTTTTCCATCGACTGGCACGGACGTCTTCGATAATTTTTTCCGGTTCGACTTGCAAAATCTTGCCGACAACGTTGGCTGTGTCCACCAAGCGGGAAGCGTATTGGGGCGTGATTGTGGCGTTGAAACCGAGCACGTTGTCGACGAGAATGTTGCCGTCGCGATCGAGAATCAATCCGCGTGGCGCGCGGATTCGCGTTTCTTTGAGTAGATTTTTTTCAGAATATTCGTGCAGCTCGTCGCCTTGAATGATCTGCAAGTACCACAGGCGGCTAAAAATTATGACGAGCGTTAACCCAAGAATAATGTAAATATATCGAAAACGTGCCACCAGATCGCGGGGATCGTCTTCGGGGGCGTCGAATTCGTTCAAACGACCTCCGATTCCGTATCTTTTGGCGGTTCGCGCCGAGTTAGCCGGTCGACAAAGCCGAAAAGGTAAAACAACGGGAGTGCAAAGGCCGAGGTAAGAAGGGCACGCAGAATCCAATCATAAAAATAAAACTCGGTAGAGGGATGACGATCGACAAAATACGAAAGCAAAAAGCTGGCAATTGGGATCACCAGAGCTGAAATACCCGCCGCAAGCATATAGGAGTTTGGTCCTGACCAGAGGATGCGGTTTCGCAAAAGGTAAAGCACTCCCCAAACGATCAGGTTGATGCAAACCACTGACTCAAGAGGTGCCCCGGTCATTGTGGCCATGACAAGCGCCACAATATAACTCATGATTAGCGATTCATAAATAGAACGGTAGAGAACCCAATAGTTTAAGACGGCAATCCAAACGTACGGGCTCGGAAAATAACCGAAAATATGGAGCCAGAGAGAGCTTTGAAATCCGGCGAGCGTTTCGGCGAGCAAGCCGAATAGAAGATAGTTTAATAGAACAAACCCGGTTTCGCTCATTTCTACTTTCCCTCAGCGAGATTTTCGAGATCTTGATAGTTGGCGTTTAAGATCACAAAAACCTCTTCTAGGTTTACCGCGTCGACGACTGGTTGAACCGTTACGTTTTGGCCAAGACCGTATTCGTCGCGGCTGATGGCTGTTACAGCCCCGATCGGGAAACCCTTGGGGAAGTAGTTGTCGATCCCGCTCGTGATGATCATGTCACCCACTTTGACGTCGTCGGAGCGCTTAAGCAGTGTGAGTTGGCACCTGTCTTCCGTTAGGCCCTGCAATATCCCACGTGAGCGTGACCGTTGAACAATCGCGTCGACGACGGCGTTGCGATCCGTGATGAGCAAAATTTTGGATGTGTGAGGTTCGACTTCTATGGCGTAACCGACAATGCCGTTGATAGCGATAACGCCCATGCCTTTTTTCACGCCGCTAGAACTGCCGCGATCAATGGTGACCGAGTCATAATCAGTCAATAAATCTCGGCCGATGATGTGCGCAGCAAGCAGGCTCATATTGCTTTTTTGGCGAAAATCCAAAAGGCGGTTGAGGCGTTCGTTTTCTAATTTCAGTTCTGTATTGGCCCCTTGCTGCGCTTGGGATTCGGCGAGTTTTTGGCGCAAGATCCGGTTTTCTTTTTTGATATTGACCAAATTGAGGTAGAGATCGGTCGTGCTGCGAACGCCGAAGCTGAACGTTGCGTACGTGCTTTGGATGACCGAACTAGCCAAGTAAAAGGGTGCCAAAATCCAAGGCGTATTTTTGGAGCGCTCCTGCATGTTCACCGAAAAAATGGGGATCGCGATAAGCGCTGCGATGATTATGGTTTTGCGGTTGAGAAAGTTCACCCTAACAATTTCGCTTGCAACGCCAAAAAAAACAATGGATTCTGTGTCTCGATGTTTGAAAAAATGCGAAAGCCCGGACGAGGGCGCGACTTTAAGAAAATTATCAATTATTCGATTTTCGGCTTCATGTGCTTGTTGTTCGCCTTCATCGGATTGGGGAACAACGGCACGGGCGTTTCGGGAGCGGGAACAGCTGCAACTGTTAATGGCACGGTGATTGCGGCGCGCGATTTTCAACAGCGCCTTCGTGATTATGAAAACCAGGAAGGTTCTACGCACGGACTTTCTGATGCCCAGCGACAGGATCAAGTGAAACAAACCGAGCTGCGCACGATGCAACAGCTCGTGCATATGGAGCTGCTGTACCAAGCCGCAATTAAGACGGGCGTATTTCCGACCGTAGGGGCAATCCGCGATCTCATCGTGAACGTTCCGGCGTTTCAAAATAACGGCCGGTTTGACCGCCAATATTACCAGCGTTTTCTCGATAGTGAACAAACGTCGGCCGGTGATTTCGAAGGCAAGATTGGCCATGACATAGTCATCGATCAACTCAATAAAATGATTGTGGACGCATGGGCGCCGTCTGGGCTTGTCGATGGTTTAACCGACGAAGTTCACAATACGAAAGCTGATTTTTCATATGTGAAAATTGACACAAACCAATTGGCGCAATCCATTGTCTCCGAGGCTGATGTGACAGCGTTTTTGGCCAAACCAGGCAATCAAGCGCGAGTGAAGGCCGATTATCAATCGAACATCCAAGATTACCAGCCGAAAGAAATGATCCACGCCCGGCACATTCTGATCAAAGGCGATTCGCCGGCGGCACTGGCAAAAATCAAGTCCATACAAAAGAAATTGACGGCGCGAAATTTTGCCGCACTGGCAAAAAAATATTCCGAAGATGAAGGAACGAAGCTGAAAGGCGGCGATCTTGGTACCTTCGGTCGCAACACGATGGTAAAAGAATTTGAGGATGCGGCGTTTTCGGCAAAACCCGGCACAATTGTTGGTCCGGTGAAGAGCCCGTTCGGGTATCATCTCATTCTCGTTGAGTCGCACACGACCAACCCCGCCAAACCCTACGCACAGGTTGAACGCGAGATTGCCCGAAAGATGATCGGTGAAACGAAAAAAGACCAGATTGTGGGCGAGTTCACCAGCGCCGTAAAAAGTGAAGCGGCGACGAGCGCCGTATTGGCGAAATATCATCTGAAATGGCAAAATGGTGGCAGCGTATCGGGGAGTGACTCGTACATTGCTAAGTTGGGTTTAGGTGATGAGGGCGTTATTGCCGTGTTCAGTACGCCGCCAGGTCACATCTATGGCGACGTTCTTCGCTCGGGACAGAATGCGTATCTTTTTCAAACAATAAAAGTATATACCCAACAGCAAAAATCTAGCGCCAACGATCAAATGGCATCGTTTCGCAAGTATGAAAATGGCAATGATATTTTGCAACTATGGGTGACTGATCTGGCGAAGACAGCCACCATCCACGTTAATCAATTGTTTTTGAAATAAGATGACCCGTCTCATTTTGGGGCAATTCGCGATCGATTCAAGATGAGACAATAAACTGAAAAAATATTTGTCAGAATCGCATAGATTTAAGGCCGCGCTTGGCCAGTCCTCAATTTTCCAGACCTTTGGCCGATAAGAACATTAATGGCGCGTGCACTATTCAAGCTCGCAATTTATATGCTTTTGTTTTTGTCGTTCGCGTCCTATGCACATGGGCAGACGGCGGCCAGTCAAAGTAATTACGTTCAGACCAAACAATATGTACCAGGTGAAATTCTTGTAAAACTAAAAACCGTTTCGTCATCGGGAGTGGGGCTCGGCCGTGCCGAGGTAGCCGTGCGTTCGCAATCGTTTTTATCACGCGTACAGGGTCGGGGCGGTTACCGTTTGAAAAAAGTTTTTCGCGACATGAATGTATATCATTTTGCGACTCCGGCGGGGATGCGTGTCGAAGATGCCGTCAGCCAACTCGAAAACGACCCTGATGTTCAATATGCCGAGCCCAATTATATACTGACGAAGGCCAGCGTCGACTTGCCAAGTGACCATTATAGTATGCAAGAAGTGCAATCGATGTCGGTGAATGCGCAGTCTACTGGCAACAGTACGCAAAGCACCGGTTATCTCGCGACAAGCGCGCCTATCGAGGTGACGAACACGTGGGGAAACGTCACTCCCAACGCGACGGTCGTGGTTGCCGTTGTGGACACTGGTCTTGATCTCACTCACCCCGTATTTACCGGAGCGCAGGCAATCTGGACGAATACTGGAGAAATCCCCAACAATCAGATCGATGATGATAACAACGGTTATGTTGACGACGTGAACGGTTATAATTTTGTCGCCAATAGCGGGGACATGTACGACGACGATGGGCATGGCACGCACGTTTCGGGGATTATCGTTGGTACCGGTGAGAACATTTACGGCAGCACGTATTCGCCTTCGCAAATTAAAATCATGCCGCTCAAATTTCTCGACAGCACGGGGAGCGGTACAACCGCAAACGCTATCAGCGCCATCGACTATGCCGTCAATAATGGGGCGAGTGTGATAAATAACTCTTGGGGAGGGCCCAGCTACTCGGCGGCTTTACAAGACGCGGTCGCTTACGCGTACAATGCCGGTGTCGTCTTCGTTGCTGCCGCCGGGAATTACAGTGACAACAACGATGTCACCCCGATGTACCCCGCAAACTACGATGTGCCGAATGTCATTTCAGTCGAGGCCACCACCGATCAAGATCAATTGGCTTATTTTTCAAATTACGGTGTAGACGCGGTCCCGCTCGCTGCGCCTGGTATGTACATACTCAGCACATATCCTGGCGGAGGTTTTGCCACGATGTCCGGCACGAGTATGGCGACGCCTTTCGTATCGGGGCTTGCGGCTCTGATCAAAGAGCAATCGCCCAAGATGCTTGCCTATCAGATTAAACAAATTATTGATCAGCAAGTGGATCAACCCGTCGATTCAAGTGGAAACTATTTGCTCTCGGGTAAAGATTCAACGCAGGGGCGCGTGAATTTCTTAAAGTCGATTGATGCGGCGAAAACGGCTGTCGTGCAGACGACGCAGCCGGCGTATTCGTCTACGAATCAGGATCGTCAGCTTGCCTCGGCACTTGCCGCTAGCGGTTGCGGTTTGATCAAAGAAGTCATTCACGACGATCAAAATGGTGGTCCGACGAACGGGCTTGGCCCACAGAGTTGGTCGGTATTTTTGTTGATCATGATTTTTGCCGCTCCCGTATTGTTGTACCAATACTTGCGACGTAAACCCGTGCAGCGTCGATTACACGAACGCTTCAAAATCGATACGGATGTCAAAGTTAAAGTCGGCGATCGGGAACTGGTTGGCTCGATCAGCACGATTTCATTGGGTGGCGTTCAACTCAACGTCGATGCGCTTATCGACCAAGGTGGGATTATTGCGATGTCAATTCGAAGCCCCGATGGCAAAGAATCCATCGCCGTAGAGGGGCGAGTTGTATGGAGTGAAGCGCAAAAATCTTACGGTGTGCAGTTCGCCGAAACCACTGCGGCAATCAAAGGTCAGATCGCCGCGTGGACAACGCAACTGTCAGTTGCAAAGAAATAAGCGGTTAAAATATGTACCGGAACTTTGCGGTGAGATCCTGGTTGATTTCGCCGCCGGCGGTACTGTTGAACCAGCCGTAGATGGACATTTCTTCAGCGCCAACCGCCATGTTGGGCGTGAGGTCGTACATCAGCCCAACCGCGAACGACGGCCCAATCATTGTATAAGTATTGGTGTTGTTACCCGCCACAAACTTCTCAGAAATAAGGCCAAAACCTGGCGATACATAAAAATCCCAGTCGCCACGCGAGAAGTGTGGACGAACAAACGCGCCAAACGTGGTCACGCCATTCTGATTGTCGCTTGTGCTATCGGGAACGACGCGCAAATATCCCCCGACACTATAGGTGCGGGCATAGCCATATTCGTAATCCAACCCGAGATCGGCGCCACCTCTAGAAAAACCGAGATCCGCGTTGATGGCGTTGTCCCCTTCGGGGACCCCGCCAGCACTCGCGATTCTTGGCACCGCAATCAAACCCACCGCCATAATGACAGTGCAGATGTGAACAAAAGTTGTCATTTTCATGATGCTTCTCCAGGGTGACGCATTGTTAAAGTCTTAAATTAAGACTGTTTGCCTGTCCAAGAGTTGCATGATCCGTTTGGATTCACGGCACACCCCGGCAAGATTTGGCAAGAATTGTCGCTCTTACCGTAGAACATGCAATTGACGCATTTTTGATCTAGCGGCTTCCAATTTGCGACCTGGCTTTTTTGAATCTTCTTCTGTTTCAAAGCCTGAGCAAGGTTATCGACGTAGCCAAGACCAGCCGCCTGTGCTTTGCACTGAGCATCTTTCATCACGGGCTTAAGCGCGGCCCACGCATTTGACTTTGTAAATAGTTGAACGATTGCTCCTGCACCAACAACGGCAAAAGCTTGTTTGAAAAAATCGCGACGGTTTGTCATGGCGTACCTCCTTAAGGGGTTTATCAATTGGTTTTCAAGTGTATCGAAATCGGTACTGTCTGGCAAATGCCCAAATGTCTAACAAACTCGCGTAGCGGGCGAGAAAATTATTTACGGTTTTGTTCACGCAGCGCGTGGCACGGAGATTGTACATTAGTTATACAGCTATCGAATTTTAGTGAGGCTACTTATGGTTACGAGATCTTTAAAATATAACTTTTCTCAAAGTGATGACAAATCACGGCGCTCGCGATTGGCGCTAGCGCTTGTGACGATTTTTTTCACTGTTCAACTGTCGCCTGGGCCAATGGCTTTTGCCGAGGCGCCCTCCACTCAATATTCGTCATCTGCAGAGCCATCTATTCACGTTGTTGAGGGAGCGCTGGAGCGACTCAACGACGAACAGTTCTCTCGTGTTGACGAAACTTTTGTAACCAATGGTGGCCAGTCCGGCGAGATGACGATCGAGGCGGGCGGCCTCAGGGCTTTCAATACCGTTGTTGGCGATGCCTCCGCCGTTATAGATCCGCCAAGCGACAGAGAGCATCCAGCCGATGCGGTTATCGTTGAATCAGATCTCACCCCAGCCGCCACGCAAGCATTTCTCGATGCGCATCCAATGCTTGAAAACGCGATGGTTGCCGATGGCCAACACACTGTACTTGTTCATGATCGGATTCAATGGTTGCCGAAACAGCAACTCAAAGAAGGCATCATATACACGTTGGTTCGAACGGGAATTTCAACCTGCGTGTATATGCGCTTATTGAATCACTCGCCCACCAGCGACGAAAAGGCGATTGCCACAACATTTGCTCTGACTCTTCTTTTTAATTCGACAAACCTTTATTATTTTATCACCCATAACGGGCATAAATTTTGGTCTAAGCTGGGCTTCCACCGTTTATTAGAGAGTTTGGGATTAAAACAAATTACGCAGGATGCACAACACTATTATGAATCCACATGCTTTGCGACGTGGTTGGCGTACGGATTTTTGTCGACGGCTTTATACAAAGGTTTAGGTATTTCACCGGGCATAGTTAAACCAACGCTTGAGGGTTTTTTCTCATCATTCCCGTGGAGTCGTTCATATTACCGATGGGTTCACCTTGAAAGTCCACCACTCAAGCAACAAATGTGGGTGCAGCGTGCGGTTTGGCTGCGAGCTGCACTTATGGCTATCGTAGGTCCGATGATTTTAGTCGGACATAATAGTGGAGAGGTCAGGGGCTTCGTCGACGGCTTGACCATCACAGGGGTTGCCGTTTACCTCGGAACGTACAAACCCGTTCGCGTGCGTATCGGTCAAGGCGTGCGAAGTTTTATGAGTCAAATGCGCCGGCGATTTTACAAAATTGCCGATGGCGCCTTCGGTACACTAACGAGCTCTCGAGCCAAACAATGCTGGAAGATATTGGTTGCGGGGCGGACCCGCCATCAGTATGGACGAGGGCGAAAACTGTGGTGATCGGGGTGTTGATGGTGGCTCCGGAGAGACTTGAACTCTCACGCCCTTACGGGCACTGGATTTTGAGTCCAGCGCGTCTACCAATTCCACCACAGAGCCAACTGAACGGAAGGTTTTAACAGCTAACCCCGCAATAACCAAGGAAAATTCTGGTCCTGTTCGCGAATAGGGCTAAATTCACAAAATGTATATTTTTCATATTACGCATAGCGCAACAATCTGTTATGATGCCATGCGATACGGGACGTATATTTTTCTTAAGGAGACACGAAAATGGAAATGCGCGGTCGTTTGATTGTCTTGTTGGCAATAACAGCGCTGTATTCGACGTTCGGTCACGCGGCCACCGGTTCGACCGATCCGAACGGTGTTGCGGCAACAAATGGAGTTACGGTGACAACGTTGGCGGCTCCGCCTAATGCTGCGACGTCAACGGCCGTTGTGTCCACAACGTCTTCGCCGACACCTTCAACTGCAGAGCCTACTGCGACAGCGGTCGCGACGAAGTCGGCAACAACGCAAACAGCGACTTCGACACCGGCGGCTACGGTCACTGTGGTATCTGCATCTTCTGCTGCGCCTACTGCGGCGGCGCCACTACCGCCGGCGGCTCCCGTTCAAACTATGCAAGAGCAGCCGACGACGGTCATCGAGGCGGCTCCGCTCGCGACTTCAAATGCCGATGATTTGAGAAAAGTCGAAGAACAAACTGAGATTGAAACTGAACAAAAAATTGCTGAAAGATTGGAGCAAGAACGAATTGCCGCCGAAAAGCAACGACAACAAGAAATATTGAACTCAATGAATTCATTGACTTCACCAGCTGCACCGTCAAAACCTCAAGCGGCACAAGCGCCGGCCCAGCCGACTTCGCCGGCGGTGGTTGTTGTCGCAGCACCGGCGGCACAAAATCAAAGCAATCAACAGCCGGAGGCGTCGCTCACGAAAGATGATGTGCAGGCGATGGTGAAAGAAGATCTTTCATCTATGCGAAAACCGAAGAATGATTCGGGTCGGTATTTTTTCAGTGGTACGATCGGTCAGATTAACTATCACTCTTCGGACGTGAATTCATTCGGTTCTGGCGGGCTGAGTTTCGGTAAAGAGTTTTCGTCGAATTGGGACGTCTCGGCGGATTTTGGCTATGCTGACAACAACATCAGTCAAAGCCTTTATCTGTTTCAACAGATGCAACAATATTCTTTGGGTATGACGGCTCGTTATGTGTTTTTTAACGGTAGAATTCGGCCAAGCCTTGGTGGCGCGGTTGATTATGTGCGCCGGCAATATTCGGGACTCCAAGATGCATACGCGACATATACGACCTACGGCGGCAGCCCTCTTGGTCAAGAAACATCCGATGCTGTTGATGCGGGAGTGGTCGCTGACGTTGATTTGATGATGTCTGACAACTTTTCGCTGGGCCTGGAATATCGGTACATGACGAATGTAGGGTACAGGTATGAAGGTCAAAACTGGCTGAACTCGGCGGCGTATCGCGATACTGTTTCGAGTACGGCGACTCCATTGGAGCAACAGGGATACGATTTGACTTCGCTGGTGATTCGATATTTGTTCTAATTAATGAGTTTCGTCAAGAGCCGAAGAGTGATCTTTGCGGTCGCTCTTTGTGCGTTCACCACATTCGCAGTCAGCTATCCGTTAGTTTCGCGGGCGGGCACTTTGATTTCGACGAGTGCGGGGCGAGTTGGCGGCACCGTTATTACGACTCGTGAAGTGATGCTCAACCACCTGATTGAGGGCGCGCTTTTCCCCAATGAAAAACAGGTGAAGTTGCGGCTGGATCAAATTAAAAGTCATGATTTCATACATGAAACCACATCCGTTTTAATTGAGGCGGCTATTGCCAAAGAGGCTGCGGCATTTGACCTAGTGCCGGTGGCAAAAGCAAGACTCGAGGCCAGCGTCAAAAAGGTGAAGCGGGTGTTGAGTCGAAATTCGGTATGGCATGAGCTCAGCCCCAGCGCAGATGAGGTAAAAAATATCGTGGAGACCAAACTCCGCGCAAAAGACTTCGTAAAATTTAAAGTCGACTCAGCAACTGTGCCAGTTTCGGATCAAGAAGCGCTGGATTATTTCAACGCGAATCGTTTGAAATTTGAAAATCTGCCGTTTGCCAATTTCAAGGATACAATCAAAGCTTATCTAACGAAGCAACGAGTCGATGCGCGGTTGAAGGATTGGTTCGATTCTTTGCAATCGAAATATCGTATCCGCAATCTTTTGTCCGAGTAACTGGCGGAACCTTAATGTGAACAACGTTCAATTTATCGATCTTGACGAGAATCACCTTGAATCTTGCTGGCGAATTGTTGAAGAGCTCGATCAACATTACGATCATCCCATCGGAGGCAATTGGACTAGAGAAAAGCTTCATGATGAAATTTGTAATCACTATGGCTTAGGCATATGCGATAGTGCAGGAGAGCTGCACGCATTTTGTCTTTATAGGCAGTTTCCTGAGCGTCGTGAGATCATGTTGCTTGCCACCCGTCCGCGCCTCCATCGCATGGGAGCAATGCGAGCCTTAATTCGGTCTTTTATCGATGCGTCTCCTACAGATGAGCCGATTTGGCTTGAGGTGCACGCGGGGAATTTGCCGGCAATCGGTCTTTACGAATCGCTTGGATTTGAGCTTTGTGGCGAGCGCCCATGCTACTACTCGGATGGCGCAAAGGCCCTTCTCTATCAATATAAACGCTTGCGCTAAGCGGCTGGTTTTGTTACATTTCGACGCGATGAGGGCCTGACCGGCCCTCATTTTTTTTGAGCCGAAAATATTTTTTAAACGGTAGCATTATGCTCAGCATTGAAGCGATGGAGAAAATAAAAAAGCTCGCGAGCGAAGTCTGCGCTCGCGAGGGTTGCGAATTGTACGATATCGATTTTGGCGGCACGGTCAAGCATCGCATCTTGCGAGTTTTTGTCGAAGGTGAAAAGGCTCCCGTGACTATCGATCAATGCGCCAACGTTTCGCAGGCATTGAGTTTGCTCCTTGATGTTGAGGATGTTGTGTCGGGTGGAGCGTACGAACTCGAGGTTTCATCCCCCGGTCTTGAACGCCATTTGCGCGAACCGCGTCATTATGAGAGGTCGATCGGACAAACCGTTCGTGTCGTGCTTCAAGCACCGCTTCTGGGCGCTGAAAAGCATGGCATTTCATTGCAGGGGATTTTAAAAAGTGCGTCCGCCGTTGCTATTCGATTGCAGGATCG
>DAIDJH010000005.1 GCA_027451425.1 Bdellovibrionales bacterium
CCACCGGTTAATCTGCGGACGAGATCAAAATAGGCCTGGGCAACCGGCGTTTGTGGCGATGAGAGCACAAACGGCGTCGACCTCTGAACCGAAGAATATACCGTGATATCGTCTTGCGGGATTAACCCCTGCACCGGGCGATTGAGCGTTTGCGAAATAAGTTTTGGGTCTAAACCCGTGCGGCCAACATTATTCACAATGAGCTGAAAAAATTCTTGCGGCACCGTTTTTGCGATCAAGTCGTGCATGAGGCGTTTAGTTTGATTAACCGCCAACACTTCGGGAGTAGTGAGTGTCAGTATAACGCTTGCATCTTCAATTGCCGCCGTTTGCAAATCACCAATGTCATTGCCCAAATCGGCAACGATAAAATTATAGTGCTGGCTGATTGTTCCGATCTGCTTTTTAAAAAGCTGTGGCGACGCATTCAACGTTTGCTCGGGACTCATAACCGCGCCGATATAATGCAAACCTGATGGATGGGGAGTAACGATTGTTTCAAGATTTTGCGGAGTAATGACTCCGGTAAAATTCGTAAGTTCCGCCACTGTTTTTTTGGGGCGTAAGCCCGTGATTATATTTTGATCGCCGCATGAGCGCGCGTCGAGATCGACCAGTAGAACTTTAGCGCGTAGCTCGCCAAAAAGGGCAAATGCCAAATTAGCCGCGAATACACTTTTGCCGACACCGCCCTTGCCGCCGATGACAGTAATAAAGTGGCAGTTGGCATGAATCGACATAGCACGCGCCTATTCTCGTAGTCGAAACTTCCGCTTGATGCGATTCGCACCAGCGCTGGCCGACGTTTTGATAATGGGTGTAACGAATACAACAAACTGACTTTGGTTCTTGTTAAAATCTTTTGAAGCGTAGAGCGACAAAATCGGGTTGCCGTTCGCATCGGCAGGTTCGCGGTTATAGGCCGTATCGCTGTGCGAAGTGATAAGACCCCCAATCGCCGCGCTTTGCCCGCTTCGAACGACCACAACAGTGTCCACTTCATTTTGATCCGTCATTGGCCCGGCCTGAGTGTTGCTCACGAGATCTGAAACTGAAAATTTAAGAGTCAAATTTACGCTATCAGATTCCGCCCCAATAATCGACGGCGTAACCGTTGTGTTGATACCGACCGGAACGAAACTTGTTGTCGGCATAAACCCCGTCCCTACTGGCGCCGTGGTTTGATAGGGTACGTTTTCTGTGGAGTTGAGCGTGCCGGGGTGGCCATCTTCAACAATTATACTTGTGCTTTGTAAAACTCGCGCGTGCCCGTGCTCTTTGGCCCAGTTGAGTTTTGGGATGAGATTTGTAATCGTGCCCGAAATCACCGTGCCCAGGCCGGACGGTGAGTTTTGCCCGGTCGTAAAATTGATGGCAGAGCCATCGCCAATACTTGGCGTCCATTGAAAGCGAAATCCTTTGGTATAGTCTTTTTGCAGCTCCACATAGTGCACGACAATTTGAATTGTTTTAGCAGGCTCCGGCGTCGGCGGCGGTTTAACCGTAATTAAATTTATGACGACCTGGCTGACTCGCTGTTGAACTTTTTTATCAGCTACGGCTTCGTCGACAATCACATCAGGCACGTAGGTTTTCGCCAAAATTTCGGCTCGATCTTTTTCTTTTTGATCTTGCGCCACTCCCTCGAGAAGATATTTACCATTGACCGCTTTGACGTGAATTTCAGGGTCGTTAATGGCGCGCTCGATAAACTGTGCGATTTTCACTTGCGCTTCGGGGCTCAGACGCACAAGCGAAGCGGCAAGACCGCCGTATTGTTTGACAACATCGTGGATCCGCTCCATGTCGGCGGGGAGAAGGATCTGCCCGTCCACGATCACTTTATTATTGATCACGGTTACAGTGATGCCCTCGATTTGATTGAGCAGCCCTTTAATTTCTCGAGCCACTTTCTTTAGGTCCGTCTGGCGCACATCGACGGTGAATTTATAAACAGGACGCCTGGTGTTGCGCTCAAGAATTTCTAGGGTTCCGAATCCGGCGCGTTTTGGTATAAACCGCAATGTTTTATTGATGCTATTGTACTCAAGCCGCACGTAGGGGCGATATGTGCCTGTGATTTTGAAATGCTCCGGCATATCCGGTAAAACTTCGTCGTGGATGATACCGACGGAAAGCGGAATGTTTCTTAGCTGTGCCGCTTTAAGAGGCATCGCTAGCAACAACGCAAATCCAACAAAAATCAATTTTCTAAACATTTCAAATCCCCTCCGTACGTCAAACTCTTAATGGAGATTGACAAATCCCCCGCGTCGGCTCTTTTTTCGCCGCAGCACTGGCTTTGGCATTGGGCGCGGCACAATTTGCGGAACAGATGCCGGCGTGCGCACAGTGTTCGATAATATCGTCGGGTCAACTCTATTGAGCACAGAATCTACAGTTGTATCGGTGAGAACGGCGTCAGCGTTGTCCGTCGGATGCCGAAGCGTCAGAAAAAGCGAGCCCGGTGATGTCGCCAAAATGTAAATCAAGTTCTGCGCCTGTTGCGGAGTGACCTCGACAGTAATCGTACTGAACTTTGTGTCGCCGCGAATATTTCGAATAAAATCTTGCTTGCCAATTTGTTCAAAAAGCCGCGGTAACTCATTTATGATTCGAAGTCCTGTCGCAAGTACCGACACATTTTGTAAAATCGTCCGCACTTCTTTGTGTGCCTGAGCGCCGTGACCCACATCGATCGCTGCTACCACATCTATACGGTCCCCCGGCTTGATCAGCTTCGATACCCCATGGACAGCGTCAATCGGAATACTCACCGCGCGCTTTTCTGGAGTGACTTGAAGCGAGAGTCCCGTCACGGGCCCCGGCTCCATAATTTTATTCTGCAAAATCTGCTCTCCCGCTTTTATGGGCGCAAGAGCCACCATACCCACCGCTTGTTCGGGCTGCGCAAGCGCATTGGGCTGGATATAGTCCATGGGGACCGATTTCAATTCGAGTTTGCTGGCGTCAATCGTTTCCATTTCATTGATATCTTTTGTCGCGACCACAACGCTTCGGCGAGCGGCAAATTTTTGCGCAAGCTCGGTATTGCGCTCATTCGTGTAACTGTAGAGCAAAAACACGGCAAAAAGCGCCGCCGCCACTGAAATCCAAAGTGTGCGCGTTTCACTGTGATTCATCGACTCACTCCCATTTTACTCCGCCCCGTCGCCACAGTTGGCGTCGAGACAAATTCCATAGCCGACCATGACCCAAGCCGGCGAGACACCTAACGATTGATTTCTCGGTGCAATTCCAAAAATTCCTGAGTTATGGGCCAAGATCGGGCTCGACGAAGATCCACCCGAACCTGAGCCCTGCGCTTTTGGCGGCGCTGTGGACGGCGCGAACGTGAGCTGCCGAGCGGTGGCGTACAGGCCTGTCTGCGTCGCCGGATTGATATGTTCGTCATTAACGGCATGAAAGCGCGCGTGAACCTGGCTAAACTGCGGGTCATTGTTTACGTTCGTGTCGCTATCACGAAATATGGTCAGGTCAGAGCGATTGCGAAACGTTTCAAACGCATACGTGCGACTCGCCATCGAATTCATAATGGCAGTGTGAACGATTCCAAAAAAACCAAGACCAAAACCGAGTAACACTACAAAAATCACAAGAAGCGGCAACGTCTCGACCATCGCCGAACCGCTATTGTTTTTTAAACTTGTCGCAAATCGACTGCGTACCCTAACAGCCATTGTCGATCACCTCAACAGCGCCGCCTGACCCCGTTGCACTCGCGCCTTGATAGCCCGAACTCAGCTTTTGAATTTGCTGCCATCGCTGATCCCAAAAGCCCTTGCACTCTTGAAACGTCGGCTCACGCCCAAGAAATGAATCGATGTTCACGGTAAAGCCCGTGTTGCTACCTGACTGATTGGTCTTTACTGTTTGGCCAAAACCCGGGATTGAAAACTTGAGGATGTTCGCCGTAAATGGGATCACCACCCCCTCGAAAGTGTCGTGATTCGGGTCAGGACTCAGTTGAGAAAATCCGGGGTTCGTTGTCGCGTCGCCTGGATTTACATAGATTTGTCCACCGCCAACAGTAAACCAACCGTTATTTACAAGAGCCGCCACCGCTTTGCTTTTCAATATTCCACTCATTGTTGTCATGCCTAAGTTTTGTTGCGTGTTTACATCCATGTTGCCAGAAAAAAATCTTCGCGCGCCCTCGTATGCGGCGTATTGGACGACCTCGACGGTCACAAGCGTCGTTGAAAACGCCATGATCACAAGACAAAAACCCATGACCAAAATAAATGCAAACATATAGTCGACCGTGAGTGAGCCGCGATTGTTTTGAATCGTTCGTACAAAAGTACTATTCATTGTATGATCCAACTTGAATCTTTTGGGGTTACCACTCGGTTGAAATTATTCGGGTGCTCAGCCGCCATATTGCTTGCCGAACACTGGCCGCTAGCCGGGCAAGGCACTCCGTTTTGGATGATGGAGGCAAGATCTTGCCATGGGCCACTGACCAGATTGGCAAACCAATCGTTGCTTTGCGCCGCTGCTGAAACGGCGACCACAATGCCCATCGTCACCACCAACATCAAAACAATCTCAACGATGATTTGACCATTTCTGTTACGCAAGGGGGCCAACAGTTTCAAAATAACCCTCCTTGGCGCGCGCCGATAATCAAATAGGTCGCCCACCCCAAGACGAGCGCAATTGTGTAAGGGATTCGCTGATACGTTTCCGTGTCACGCGGCTTGGCTGTCAAAATTCGAACGGTATTACCGAAAAGCCTCTTCGCTTGTCCACGATAAATGGCCATGCCGATTCCGACAACCCCGCCCCAAAGAATTGAAAAAACAAAAACCGAAAAAACTTCTTGAAAGGTCGCCGTCAGCGCAAACGCAAAAAGAATTTTCATGTCCCCCGAACCGAGCGCACCAATGAGAACAAGAGGAATCATCACAACCAAAACGACTCCGCCGGCGATTACCCCCTGCTCAAGCCCGCTCCAACCATAGAAATAAAATGAGTTTATTAGGGCTAATATGATAGAGATCGCCACCCACTTATTCAAAATCTTGCGCAAATGCAGGTCCGTCGCCAGGGCGCCGAGCAAAATGACGGTCGGGATGATTGTTGAAAACGCCCCAATAGACGCAATACTCATTATGGCCCCCCCCCTTGTGAGGGGTCTTGCCAAAGCGTGCCCGTTTGCGGTTGCATGGCTTGCCAAAATGGAACTTGTTGTACGCCGTTGATGGGCGGCAAAGTCGGCGAACCCACTCCGCCAACCGAAATTTCTTTCTCAAGTTGTGCCGCAAATCTCGGGCCTGAGGTTTGAAAAGTGGCCATTGGCCCTGGCAAAAAAACACCGAGCAAAATAAATGCGTACAGCGCTAAGATGAGAACATATTCAGTTGTCACACGGCACCCCCACGCGAAAGTTTCGCGCTGTTTTTAGAGGAGGATGCGCGAGCCACTATCTAGGCTCGTGAAAAATCGCCGCCTAACTACCCGCCGCCGGTAGCATTTCCAGTGAAGCTACTAATTTGAGTGCTCAGGTTTTGAATCTGACCTTGAACAGCCTGCGTAATTTGGGTCCTGAAAATAATAACTAAGGCGACGATGACCACAACCAAAAGAATATATTCCGTCATCCCTTGGCCGGACTCATCCTCAACGATGAAGTTAAATATCGTTTTGAGATTTCTCATACCTTCCCCCTCTAAAATTTATCGGCAAAGCAAATAAAAACTATACGCCTCGCCGCCAATTTATTTACACTTCGCGAGGTGAACTTGAGGTCACGGGAGAATTTCGGGCTAGTTTCATTATGAAACTTGTCTCAAATTTTTTCAAATTTTCGCAAAATCCGTTTCAAAATGAGACACTTTGCCCGCCGGGCTTTAATCTTCTTTGCGTACTTTTCCGAATAATTGAACTGAAGGAGTCTCATGCCAATGCGCCCGTCCCGCGCCCAAAGTGGTCAGGCCACAACCGAATATATCTTGCTGCTTGTGGTTGTCGTCGCGATTATTGGGGGTGGACTTTATCAATTCAACACAGCCTTTCAAAGTTTCGTACAAAGTTACTTTGGCGCTTATCTTGCGTGCCTTCTTGAAACGGGTGAGCTGCCAAGTTTGGGCGGGCAAGCCAGCCCGCTCAGCGATCCGGGTAGCTGCAACAGTCAGTTTCAAGCGTTCTCTCTAGCGAACGGACGCCCGCTCAACCCTGGAGCATCATCGTCGTCAAGTACTGGAAGCGGCGGGCTCAATTCAGCTTCGTCGGGAGCGAACGGCCGGCCAAACGGTAATGGCAACTTAACCATGATGCCAATGGGCGGGATGCGCATCACCTTTAGCCAATCGCCAAGCCTCTTTGCCGCAAATCCACCCGGCAGCAATAACGGCAAAAACGGTAAAAAGTCAAGTGACCAAGATCAGATCGGCGGGGACGCAATCACCAATCTTGAAGGCGGTGACAACGGGCGAATCATTCGCATTCCGTTGAGTGAAAGCGAAGGGTTCAACAATTGGGGCGAGGATGACAGCGAAAAAGAGAAAACAAAAATCCTCGTGCATAAGGCGGCTATCGCTAAGGCCCAAAATCCCTCTTCGCACACGCCCCTGATTAAAGCTTCACGCACAATCGCATCGGCGCAAAAGCCAGCGTCGATAAGCGGGTTTAGTTTCAGCAATCTGATTCGTTACCTTATTATAGCCGTTATGATCATTGCGATTGTTATTTTTATCGGTGGTCAGATCCTGCAAGTCACTAAATCCCTTGAATAATTTATACATCCCTCTTTAAATTGTTGAACCATAGTTAAAAATCGGATTTGCTGGCTTTGGGAAGGTATTTTTCGGGGGGCCATCGGTGGAAGTCTTCAATTTTTCACGGCAGGGACCTTTTGGTCTCGACGAGGCAACGGAGCTCGTGCGCATCCTCAATCAAGTCACTCACAAGTACAGCCAGAACGTTAATGATCTGGTTGGAAAGCTCGAGGGCTTGCGGCCGGATGAGCGGCAGGCCGCAAACGACATCGAAAGACACATACAAAAACTCATCGCCGAGTGGAACAATAAAGTCCGAAAACTCGGGGGCATGCCAAAGGGTTTGTGGCTAGTGGACATCGACAACGGCCAGGGGTATTACTGCTGGAAGTATCCAGAAATAAACGTCGAGTATTGGCACGACTACAACAGTGGCTACGCGGGCAGGATCCCCATCCATGAACATGAAAATCGCACTGGCCCAGATCAACTCTCACGTCGGTCACTTTGATCTCAACGCCGACAAAATATTAAAGTTTAGCGCGCAAGCAAAGGATCTTGGCGCGGATATTATCGCCTTCCCCGAAGCATCGCTTTTTGGCTATCACCCGATGGATCTGCTCGAACGCCCGACCGTTGTTCAAGCGCAAATGAAAGCGTTAAATCACGTCTGCCGAAGACTGCCTAAAAATATTTTGGTATTATTTGGAGCGTTCACTTTAAATCAACGGCCTTTTGGCAAACCCTATTTCAACTCCGCCGTCGCCGTTTATAACGGTAAGGTCCGGCTTTTTAATAAAACGCTTCTGCCCACGTACGACGTTTTTGACGACGCCCGGCACATCGAGCCCGGCAACGTCACAAAAAACATCATCCGCTTCAAGGGCAAAAAAATTTTGATTACCATTTGTGAAGATATCTGGGCGTGGCCGACGCCAGCCCAAAAACGTACCGACAAAAACCGTACATCTTTGTACGATGAAAACCCTCTCCAAAAAATTCCCCGCGGGAGTGTGGACCTTGTCTTAAACCTAAGCGCCTCGCCCTTTTTTCAAAACAAGTGGCCGCATAGGCTTGCAATGACACAAGCAACCGCCCGCTATTTCAAAGCCCCAATGGTTTATGTCAACATGGTAGGCGGCCAAGACGAGCTTATTTTTGACGGCGGGAGCTTCGCGCTCAACGAAAAAGGTTCCGTAATCGCGCATAGCCCGCACTTTTGTGAAAATTTGCAGGTTGTCGATTTGAATAGCGTCACTGCGCCGGGCCGACCCAAGTTCGCAAAAAAAAGCACCGCGCTTCAAGATACAGAAAGCCTGCACGCAGCCCTTGTTCTTGGCATTCACGATTTTATAACTAAAATTGGGTTACGGCACGCGCATCTTGGCTTGAGCGGCGGCATTGATTCAGCCGTTGTCGCATGTCTAGCCGCGGACGCGTTGGGATCAAAAAATGTGACGGCCATCGCACTACCCGGCCCTTACAGCGCCCCAGAAAGCCTGTCTCTTTCTAAAACTCTGGCGCAAAATCTTGGCCTTGAATTTAAGGTTATTGACGTTAATAAGGAATATGCCCTTATTTCTGATGCCTTAAAAACTAAACTTGCCATTACCGAATTTGGCACCGTTCACGAAAATTTGCAGGCCCGCATCCGGGGAATGCTGCTCATGGCATTTGCCAATGCTGAAAACTCATTGCTCCTTAATACCACGAACAAATCGGAGATGGCGGCGGGCTACGGCACACTCTACGGCGACATGTGCGGGGGCCTCTCGGTCATTGGCGATCTTCTAAAACGCAACGTTTATCAATTGGCTCGGTACTATAATCGCGAGCGCGAAATTATTCCGCAGCAAATTATCGATCGCCCGCCGAGCGCCGAACTCCGCCCTCAACAACGCGATACGGACACTCTCCCGCCATACGATGAGCTCGACGACAGCGTTGTTCGCCTTGTTGAAAAATCTTTGGCCGCGAGGTCACCCGCTGATCGCTTTTTACTAAAGGCTTTAATGCGAAATGAATTCAAACGTTGGCAGTCTCCGCCCATATTGAAGGTTCGCGCTCACTCATTCGGTCAGGGGCGGCGCATGCCTATTGCCAACTTCGCGGTTTTTTAAGATGAGTTTGGGCGCGTGTTTTGAAAAGACCTCTCGCGAGCAAACCGGTCTAATTGCACTGATCTCAGTCTTCATCGCAGCCCTTATCACATCCACACTGATCGGCTCAAAACTCATCGTCATAGGACCGCTCACTCTATCAGCGGGCATTATCGTCTTTCCGTTTACATTCTTAAGCCTTGACGTGATTGCCGATTGCTTTGGTCGGGCCACCGCTAACAGGGCTATTCAAATCAGCATCGCCATCCAACTGTTCGTCATATTTTTTGTTTGGCTTGGCGGGGCCCTGCCAACATCGCCGCTTCGACCTCTTGGTGATGCCTACAGTAAAATGTTTTCACTCGCTCCACGAATGGTTCTTGCCTCGATCATGGCGTTCTTCGTCTCTCAGGTGTTTGACGTTGCAATTTTTTTGGCGGTTAAGAAAAAAACCGGCGGCAAATACCTCTGGCTTCGCACAAATGCCGCGACTCTTGTCTCTCAACTTATTGATACGGCCGTCTTTTCAACAGTGTTTTTGGCGGGAGTTCTCCCCGCTTATGAGATTGTCAAAGCCGGCGCCACAGTTTATTGCGCAAAGGTGATTTTGGGGTTAATCAACACCCCGTTTGTTTATCTCGGCCGGCAATTCATACGAGGTAGAAATGTTCACCACTGAAGGTGTGAAAACGCGTATCTTTAAATTGGATGAGCCCGTTCTTGATTTCATCATTGAAGTTTTTCAGGCGCGAAGTTCACCCGGCACGCTCAAAGAAAATGATGTCCTGTGCATCACCTCTAAAATCGTCTCGCTCAGCGAAAGCCGAATTATTCCCAGGCATGCGATCGGGAAAAGGGATCTCATAAAAAAAGAAGCCGATATTTATTTAGCAGATGGACCTTTTGACGTTTCACTCACCATTAAGCATGGCTTAATGATTCCGTCCGCCGGAATCGATGAATCCAACGCCGATGGAGATTTTTATATACTATATCCAACCGACCCATTCGCGAGCGCGCGAAAAATTTGCGACGGCCTTAAGGCGCGTCTTGGCATCAAGAATCTTGGCGTTATCTTGACGGATTCGCACACCCAACCTCTGCGTCGAGGCGTGTCCGGTATTGCGCTCTCTTATTGGGGATTTGAGGGAGTCAAAAATTATGCCGGCAAACCGGATCTCTTTGGGCGAAGTCTAAAGTACACGTCAGTCCACGCCGCCGACGCGCTTGCAACGGCCGCCGTTTTTGAAATGGGCGAATCAAGTGAGGCAAAGTGTTTGGCTGTTATTCGCGGAGCCAACATTAGTTTTTGCGATAAGATTGATCCACGCGAGGGGTTGATCGCGCCAGAGAACGATCTTTATTTTTCTTTATATAAGAGTCAGATCAAGCAGTAGCTGTTTTGGCTTCGGTGTAATTTGCGGAAAACGCAATTCTGTTTTACCGGAAATCGCCACCAGGTTTTCAATCGGCGGCAAAGTCCAGCCGCCCGACATTTTTTCAATTAATCGAATAAAAAGCTGGCCGCAATAGGTGGCGTCCTCTTCGGCTCGGTGAAAATTCATCGATGGAATTTCGAGATGATGCACCAAAGTACCAAGTTTATAATTCGGTAGCCCCGGCATAATTTTTCTGGCCATGTTGCAGGAGTCAAGGACGACTCCCTTAGGAGCTGGCGCTTCGAGGCGAATAACAGCGGATGCTAAAAATTGAAAATCGAAGTTCGCATTGTGCGCGACCAAAATATCATCGCCGCAAAACTCTGCAAAAGCAGGCAATATTCGATCAATTGTGGGTTTGCCCTGGACCATGTCTGTTGTAATACCGTTCACTCTTGACGCCGCTTCGGGCATTTCCACGCCTGGATCAATGAGCGTACAGAAGTGAGCCTCCGGTTCGCCATTAACAAAGCGAATAGCGCCAATTTCTACAATGCGGTCGACTCCCGCTATAAAACCAGTAGTTTCAAGATCGAAGCTAACAAATCTCATCGAGATTTAGTAAAGTATTAAAACTACGGCATTTCAAACAAAAATTGAGGTTCATGCGTGTCCTGATGGGTTGCGTATATTTCTTGCCTGCTGAACAAGAGTGCACCATAAAAAATGAACAATCTGTTCTAGAACTCGCCCTTCGGCACAAAATAGATCTTGACCATTCGTGTGGGGGGTCGGGCAGCTGCGGAACATGCCGAGTGTTTCTAGATTGGCGTGACAATTCTAAATCGTCGACCGCGGTCGTCGCTCCCCCGCGCGGCGACGTCGAGGCGGCAATGGCAGAAGATCGGGAGTTTGCCCCGAATGAACGACTTGCCTGTCAAATCGAACCAAATGATGGAATGATCATCACCGTCCCCGAATATACATAGGGTTAGTTAAAATCCAGTCAATCCACTTCGCACCATCTGGCCACGGGAGAGACACGCGAAGCCGAACGAGCGCGCGGTAAACGCCTGGTGATTGGATTGGGATTCGCGCATGAACGTCAGTCGAGGTCGCAAATTGCTGGCCATCCTTATATAAAATAGTCTGAAATGGCACGAGAGGTTCGTCTGGCAAATTAACGACATAGACAAGTCCCGGCGAAATTTTAGCCTCGCTACCAAGCGGAATAACTTTGTTTTTCTCCAAACCATAGGCGGTAAATCCGCGCGGATTAGCAAGTATATCGAGGCTAAAATAGAACTGCCCGTGGCGAAGCGCTTCAGATATTTTTTGTCTGTCCGCAGCCGCCTGACCCGTCAGCTCAGAACGAATCAAAACGTGATTTTTTACGATTGAAAATAATGTCTCATAGCTCGGGACGGCCCAATAGTGGTGCCCCCACAAACGAATCTTGGCGTCGGCATCGGTCCCCGCAAAACCAAGAGTTGGCTGCTTCGAATTGAGTCGATCCCAAAGAGTAATTTCCTGATCCGCACTCGAGCGAATAAAGAGCCGCAAATACGCAAGTGTCGAATTGTAGGGATAAATCGCAAGACTCCAAAAAAACGCTCCCTTAGAGCGCAACCAGTGCTCTTGCCATAGCGACTTCAAGTTATAAACTTCGATTCCATCAAGCCCCGGCGGGAAATCACCATCCCAGTGATAGCCACTGTTATATGGGCGTGAGAGAATCAGAAGCCCCGCGCTACGGTTACGGTCAGCTGTCGACAGTAAGTCTGCAAAAGCCGTTTGTGAACGGCCCGGTCCTTGTAAATGATCAATTGTTTTTTCGTCGAAATTCAGCAACAACGCATCGAGGTAGTTGTACGCGCCGCCAACAAATACAAGCACGCGATCAAAATACCGATTGAGGCTTAAATCCGGCTTAAAATCATTCAGGTCATTAAGGACCAAAAAATCTAAGTGATCGGCGGTTGCCGCTTGCGTAATGGTCGATATATCACCGCTCCCCGTACTTTTCTTCGTGTGAACGTCGATCACCCCAGCATAATCGTAAAATAATTTTTGTTCTGTCGCGCGAGAAGGCGTCTCAGGAGCGAATGCCTCAAGCGTCCACTGACTGACAAAAATCCCATAGGCAACATGAAGAAAGCCAAGAAATAAAAATGCGTAAATTACTTTTCGCATCTAAGCTCTGTTCGATGCCTGGATCACGGGCGCGCACTCCTCAAGGGTACTTTAGCTTAATGGGTTTGCCGAGTTGCCCTGGCACACCACGATCGCGACCATTGCGGATAACGTTGATCATACCGCCGTCGCTGACATCGACCTCGATCGAATCGTCTGCCTTAATGGTATGCACGGCTTGCGGCATAAGGTGAATTTTTTGCGGAGACTTTTTTCCCACACGGACCGTCACGTCGACGTTATCAAGCGCCTCAATAATTATCTCTTGTTGCGGATGGGGCTTTTTAACCACCGATTTCGCCGGTGGGGCGGCACCCGTCGGTGCCTTTGCTATGGGCGGAGTTTTCACTTTTACCGGCGCGGACTTCGGCGGAGTTCTCGCTTTGGCAGTCGGGCTTGCCGCAGCAGTTGGTCTTTCACCTACAACACCAGTTACCTTTGCCGTCGTCGCCGGCGTTGCCGAGATTGGCGGCGTCGCCGTCGTCGCGTGCTCGGCACCTGGGGCATGCTCCAATGTGGTTTCAACAAGCGCTGTGGCCCGATTTTGCGGCAAATTTGCCGGCGGAGGCGTTACCGCCGTAGTGGCGGGCGTGATTTTTTCGCGCTCATATTTGTCTTTCAATTTTTTTACAAAAATAATGAGCCCAACTAATATAAAAATGACAGCAAAGATCCCGACTCGCGATGCAATAGACGGCTCTCCGTACGAAGATTTACTAGGCGAAGCCGACGGTGGCTTAGATTCACCGGGTGCGCCCTCACTTTCGTGCCGCTCACGTCCGCTATCCGTTCGCAAATCGCTGTAGGCGGCAAGGATCGGTTCGGCATCAATTTTCAAATAAGCTGCATAGGAGCGAATGAACCCTCGGGCGAAGGATTTCGCCGGCAACATGTTGCGATCACCTTCTTCGAGGGCTTTTAAAACCTTCGCATTAATTTTTGTTGCGATCGCGACATCTTGAATTGAAAGACCGAGACGCTCGCGCGATGCACGAAGCTCTTCTCCAGGATTTTTTTGTACAATGTTTTTTGTATCAGCATCGGTCATTTTAATATCTCCAACATTTTCTTTGCCTGCGGCGCGTACTGACTCTGGGGGAAAAGGCTCACGAGTTCATTAAGGCGCGCTCGCGCTTTATCTATATCCCCTAGTTTATAAAAACTCATGCCGCTGTAAAAATGTGGCTCATCGAATTTCGATCTCCCGCAAACCCCAATGGCCTGATCGAGACTCTCAGCCGCCGGGCGATAATCGTGCAGCTCAAAAAGCGTACGCCCATAAAAATCAAGCGTCGAGCAATCGTCATGCCGCGTTTGCAAACTTTTGCGGAATGCCCCTTCGGCTTCACTAAACTCTCCTGACAAAAAATAGGCTTGCCCCAAATTTGACCACGCTTTCGCCGCCGAGGTGTAGGTCAAATCCGCTGTTGCGATTTTCAATTCATAAATCGCTTTTTTGTAAAGCCCCACGTCGATGTACAATCGGCCCAGATTATTCTCCGCCTCGGTAAAATCAGGACGAATTTGCAGCGCCTTTTTAAAATGAATCTGCGCTTGGTCAAAATGCTGCATGACATAGTACGTGAGCCCCAAGTTATTCTCAGTGGATGCATTTGTTGGATCAAGATGCTCACTTCTCAATAGCGCTTTAAGTGCCAACGGATAGTCGCCATGAATAAGGTACGACGTCCCCAGCTCTAAATATAAATTCGCTTTTTTTCTGTCACCCGCGCTAACTGTAGTACAGCCCGTTAAAAAAATAGCGAGTAGCACTACAATGGCAATCGTTGCTTTTGAACAGAAAGCGGCCCGCAAATTCATATATGAAAAGTAGCAAAGATTTGACACTCGATCAAAAATTTACGGTTTCTGCGCCGCGCGTGACAGAAATAGCGATACAACTTCGACGTATTCCGTCTGCGGGAACATATCAATACCCGTCACATCAATTAGCGAAAATTGCTCCTGCAGAAGCCCCACATCACGCTCAAACGATCCAAGGTCGCATGAGATCAGAATCACTCCCCGCAAACCGCACGACCCTAGCCGCGAAATTTCAGAAACGGTGCTTTTACCTAGACCCGCGCGCGGGGGATCTAAAATCATAACGGCCGCATCGACATCATCCGACTTCAGGGTCTTTAAATAGACTTGCGCGTCGGCAGAAATGAACTTCGCGCGAGAATTGAAACCACTTTTATTGGCGCGATCCCGAGCTCTTTGCACCGCCGCTTTTGACAACTCAACGCCTTCGAGTTGCAGCGCCGGGAGTCTATCAAGTATGGGAAAGCTCAAATTGCCATCTCCGCAATAAATATCAAATGCCCGCCTCAACCCCTGGCCGATGCGCGCCACGTAGTCTACGACGACGGCTCTCAGTACTTCATTCTGCTGAGTGTTGACCTGGGCAAACGATGGGCCCCCCTTGTCGAGTTCACGAATGTGCCGTTGACCGAATTCATCCAAAGAAATTTCAAGGCTGCCGGCAGAAAGATTCGGACTAAAATTTTTAAGAAGCTCCGCCTCGGCAATCAAGCAGTCTTCAATAGATACAATCTCGCGAGAGCGCTTTGCGTAAAAGCCGTACTCAGCGCCTTCGACGTGAATCTGAATTCGGTTGCGATAACGGAACTCACTTGGCGCCGGCAGAATGGTTATACCGTATTGAGGCGGCTCGCCTGTTTTTTCTCGAAGCGCGCGCGCCAGCGCATAGCGAAGAAACGCCTCTTTTTGCCGCAGTTGCTCTTCGTAAACAACGTGCTGCCAACTGCATCCGCCGCAAACTCCCGCGACCGGACACGGCGGCTTTCGCCGAAATGGCGAAGGCTCAAGAATTTTGATAAGCTCTGCCTCGGTAAAATTCTTTTTGACCGCAACTATTTTCGCCTCAATGAGTTCATTGGGCGCTGTTTCAGGCACGAATACAACAAGGCCATCGTACCGCCCCACTCCGCGGCCGCCATTGTAAGAAAGGCGGTCTATCTTGAGGTTGACGATATCGCCCTGTTGCATGGCAACCTACTTTATTGTCGCAACACTAGCGGTTTACGAATTCTTCAGATTTGAAAAACAGTTTGAGTTCGCGCTCGGCGCTGGCCGCGCTATCGCTCCCGTGGACGGCATTTTCGCCAACATTATCGCCCCACTCCGCGCGAATGGTGCCGGGTGCCGCTTTTTTCGGATCAGTTGCGCCCATGATTTCGCGATTGCGAGTCACGGCGTTTTCGCCGGTTAGCGCCATCAAAAGCACCGGGCCTGACGTCATAAACGAAACCAGTTCACCGAAGAACGGTCGCGCTTTGTGTTCGGCATAAAATTCTTCGCACTGATTTTTTGTCAGCCGCACAAGCTTTGCCGCCGCAACTTTAAGCCCGTTCTTTTCAAATTTATTTACAATTGCGCCAATTGCGTTTTTTTTAACGGCGTTTGGTTTAATAATGCTGAATGTGGTCTCGATAGACATGATAGCTCCTTGTTTTAGAGCACTTGGTACCAAATGCCCCTCATATTGACAATCATCATGAAAACACGCAAAAACGAGAGCGAAAATACGGGGGGTAACGTGAAATCAATCAAGTCTTTGGCATTTGTCCTATTGGTACCAGCCACTTTGGCTTCGGCGACTCCTACACCGGATCAATCTATTAATGTCACCGTTATTAACCAAGAGCTCGCCAACATGCTCAAGTCTTGCAATGATTCCACTACAAAACTTGGCGCGGGTCTTTACGGAGCTGCGGTTGATTCTCAACACGCAACCTATCTAAAGGGGTACTTGTCGGCAGTACGATTAAGCACTCCTACAATGCAAAACAAAATTGTTCCGGCCGCACTTGGTGTGACGTACCAATATCAATATGCTGAAGGCCAAACGAAACCCGAGTTCGATATCCGCGCTTCGCTTGTCGCAAAAAATGGCAGCATGAATAAAATTTTGCTTAACACCCTTAGCGTCCAGCCCAACCAAATGGATTCTTTCTTTCTCGAACTTCAGAAAGAAATTCGGAACGCAGCACAAGATCTTCTTAGAAATTACGGCAGCGCCGCCAAGGTCACGACGCGCGTGAGCGGCATCCAAAAAGATAAGGCAAATCATTATGTCGCGGAAAGTCTAGCTCTCAACCTAACAATAGACACTTCGCGCTTGCCCGCCCACATGTCTCGCGACGAAATCATGTTTAGCTCGGTGAACATTTGGGCGAGCTTGAATCTTAATTCCGGCGTAAATGTAAAAGCCTCGGTGCTGATGAACCCTGACTACACTGGATTTCATAGTAACCAAACTGGTTTAAAGCAATACATCGAGGGTCTCGAGAACAGTAATCCATCAGAGATGCGACTGCTTTTGAGCTACGCGCATGAGGCAAAAGAATTTGTAGACGCCGCGACGACCAATCCCACGCCCAACAAAAAATAACTAGTTTGCTGGTCTACACGGCTAGCGCTTCTTTTAAGGTGACGCCAAGTGAAG
>DAIDJH010000006.1 GCA_027451425.1 Bdellovibrionales bacterium
TTCCGTCGAATTTTTGGCTGATTTACCAGCGAAATGTACGAATAATTTGATCACAAGATTTTACGGTTTGGTTAAAGTCCTGAATTTTGTCGCGACATGTGAGGGTGATGGCATCTTCTCCGCGCACGAAAAGCACTTGTCGCAACTGCTTGGAGCTTTCATGGCTCACAAGGTCGATCACATAGGCGCTTTGTCCGGCGACACTCACTTTTTTTGCATCTAGAATTTCAAAACCAAATCGCGGGTAATCGTGTAGCCATTTTTTTGCGTACTCGGGGGCATCGATGCGGCCGTGAATTTTATCAGCCCGCACGGTGAGGAGCGCTTCGGAGCCGGTTCCTTCAGGAGCCCTATAAATTGTTTCGATAAATCGATTGTTTTTCGGTTTTGGCGCGAGCTCCCAACCTGTGGGGCCGGCGTTCATGCTGAACCCGAGCGCAGAATGAAAAAGCCCGTTTTGACCTGAAATAAAAAGCGAAGTTGAAGTGAGCGGCATCGGAGCGGCCAGCGCGGCCTGCGAAAATGTCAACGCGAACAGTATGACGAAAACAGATCTCATTTTGTCGATGGTACACTGGTCGTGGGTATGGCGCAAGGCGGCTTCGGGCAGGTTGGTGGAGCTGCGGGCGTGGGTGTTATCACTGCCGGCGGCGTTGCCGTTGGCGCTGTTATTGGGCATGTGGGTTTTGTAATCAAGGTGCGAGTGGCGTCATCCATCGCCCATTTGTAGATTTGCGGTGAACCGCTGACATCCGATGTAAAAACGATTTCGCTGAGATCAGGAGAAAGCTCGGCTTGCCACATGCGAAACGGTTTGGCGACACTATCGTTCTGGCTGAGTTGTCGCGCGCATGATCCATCGGGCTTGATTGCATATAGATCATATTCGGAGGGGTTGTTCCGGTTGGATGAAAAAAGAATTTCGTCGCCAGCGGGGCTCCACGATGGAGTCCAATACACGGCATCGCCGCCAATCAATTTGTGCGCATCCGAGCCGTTGGCTTTTGCCAGCCAAATTTCTGAATTTTGCACACTTGTCTCGTGAACCCAAACCACCAGTTTGCCGTCAGGGCTGTATTTCGGCCATTCATCAGCCAAATTTGGTTTGGCCACGGCGGAGTTTGGCTCCCGAAAAAATTGTCGGGAGGCATGAGTTTTTAAATTCATGCGAAAGAGTTCAAGGTGACCGTCGTTCATGATGGCAAACACAATTTCATTGGATTTCGGACTTGCGCTCACTTCGCCGTGAAACGCGTAGGCTTTTGTCAGGCGGCGAAATGTACTGCTGTTGATTTCGGTTTCATATAAATCCGTCGGGGGGAGTGGATCGCCCCAAAAATCTTTTGTCGAAGCGTCTACGCGTGCCGCAGCGTTCGCTAGCACAGACAAGCCTGAACCGCTATTTTTTTTAAAATTGGCAATCGCATCCGTCAGGTAGCGTGGGTTCTCTTTGATTTCGTCGGTACTGCTGGAGTAAATCACTTTTTTACCGCCGCGCGCGTACGTGCCGTCAAAAACTTCTCCATCCTGAAACGTCAAACGATGTTCGATGCTGGTGCTCAAATTGCGTTCGTACAGTTGCGGGTTTGAATGTGAAAGGCGGTTCGAGCTCACATAAAGTAACCGGTGGCCGCCGGGCGAAAACTGGGGGGTCCGGTTAATTCCAAATTGGCTCAAAAGTGAGTAAGGGCCAACTTTTTCCAGCACAACCGGCGCTGACGAATTGGGCTTTAGCGTCTTCGTAGATTGACAGGCGGAGACTGCGATGGTGAGCCCGCACGCAACAAGCGCTTTTTTCACCAATGAATATGGCGCGACCGATTTTATGTCTTGTAAGCGGACCCAGCGCTCGCTATTTCGCCTTTTTATACGTGAGGCGGCGTGGCGCTTGGTCACGTTCACGAAAATATCGTGATGGGTAATGCTATGGCGAAAATTAAATTTTTTTGGAATATGATTGAGAAGGCGCGCCTTGCCGGGCAAAAGCCAATTGCCGCGCAAAAACGGCGCATAATCGTTTGTCATAAGCCGCACGCGATCTCCATTTGTTTCAACGACGGGGTGCCACTCCCAAAGTTCGCGCGCCCGCCGAGGTTTTTTAATTGGCAGTTGGTGCCAAGTTGAATTTTTTCGTCCCTCGCACTGACTGATGATTGGGCACATCAGGCATTTGGGGCTTTTGGGCACGCAAATTTGTGAACCAAGCTCCATGAGCGCTTGATTGAGGATATGCGCCGGGTGGTTCTTCACAAACTGATCGACAATGCGCTGCAGTTCGGTGCGGACACGGGGGCGCCACCATTCCCAATTTAAATTTAAAAATCGAGTCATTACGCGAATCACATTGCCGTCGAGAATGCCGACGGGTTCTGAAAATGCGATACTGCTTACGGCGCGCGCCGTATACGGGCCAAAACCCGGCAGCTGTAGCAGCTCTTGGTGAGATTTCGGAAAAGATTTTTTCTTTGCGAGTAGCTTGGCCGCACGATGAAGATTGTGCGCGCGAGAATAATAGCCAAGCCCTCCCCAGAGATCCAAAACTTCGGTTACGTCGGCCGAGGCCAGTCGTTTGATCGTCGGGAATTTCTTTAAAAAACGCTCGTAATAGGGGATAACGGCCGTGCTTGTCGTTTGTTGGAGCATTGTTTCAGAAATCCAGATGCGATACGGGTCGCGGTTTTTTCGCCACGGCAGATCGCGTTTTTGATCGAGGTACCAGTCTAGGAGAAGCTGCTGTGTATTCATCGCTTGCTGATTCGCGCGACAGGGCCTAATTTAAATTCTGATGAAAGCGGAATCGTGGCGCTCGGTCAAGGTATTAATGATTACGATCACCTGCGTGGTCAGCGGCGCGCATTCGTATGCGGCAACATGCCCCCGCAAATGGTTGAACAGTAAGGATTGCCGGTTTCGCGACAAGTCCTTTCACGTACAGGTTTGGCAAGACAAAATATCGGCGAATGATGTGCGAAATCGCGACATGGTGACCCTGCCCTATGTGGGCAAACAAGTGGAGTGGCGGCAAGTTCGTTTGCGAAAAATCGCCGCGCGCCGGTTTATTGAGATTGAGCTGTGGTCAGCGCCCGATGCCCAGACTGGGATTCAGGCTAAAAAATGGCTTTTTTACGAATGGCGAAGCGGCCGGTTAAGAAAAGAACTCGACGTGTCGTTGCAGAAGAGAAAGCAATTGGCGGATGGCCAGTATCTTTACGATCCCGCGCTCAAACGGAGCCTGGAGCTAGATAAAACAAAAATAATTTGGCGCTGTGGGCAGCAAGCTGGGGTTTTGGAGGCTAAAAAATGAAGGACGAAAAAATTCAGTACGAACCGATTAGCGGGCGTGAGTTCCCCCGGTTTTCGGCGATCAAAACATTTTTTAGATTGCCACATGTCTCGGTGGACGCGGATTACGACGTGGGACTGGTCGGCGTACCGTATGACGGGGGCGCGAGCTACCGTAGCGGCGCGCGATTCGCCCCTGCACACGTTCGGCAAGCGACATCGCTTGGGCGAGGCTACAATTGGGCGAGAGGCGGGCACCTATGGTCAAAATTGCGGTTTGCCGATATAGGCGATTGTCCCACGGTTCCCGTCGATCAAAAAATGACCTACGCGCGCATCGAAAAATTTTTCGATCAGCTCATGAAACTTGATAAGCGCTTCATCGCTGTCGGCGGAGATCACTCGACAACATTGCCGATTTTACGGGCGCTTCATAAACAGTATGGAGTTTTGTCGATTGTCCATTTCGACGCTCATTTAGATACGTACCCGGCGGCGTGGGATTGCGAGTATCACCATGGTACTTTTATGCGCCATGCGCTAGAAGAAAAATTAGTTGATCCGAAATACGTATTTCAAGTTGGCCTTCGCGGCCCGCTTGTCAGTGAAGACGACCTGGCTGTTTCGCGAAAATACAAAATTCGCTCCACCACGATCGATGATGTTCGGGTGGAGGGGCTTGAGAAATTTATCGAACGGCTGCCGAAATTTGACGACGCGAAATGTCCGCCGACTTACATCACATTTGACATCGATTGTTTGGATCCAGCCTACGCTCCTGGTACGGGTACGCCGGTACCGGGTGGCCTTACGACCTATGAAACGCAGCGAATTTTGCGGGCTTTGAAAATCCGCCGGTTGGTTGGTGCTGACATTGTTGAAGTTTCACCACCCTACGATCATGCCGACATCACGGCACTTGCGGCAATGGATACGATGTTCGAACTTATGGGGTTGATGGTAGAAAGTTCAGCGCAGCCGCGCGCGCGTCGTTGATTTTTGAAAGGTCACGGCCCGCGCCTTGAGCGAAATCGGGGCGGCCGCCACCTTTTCCACCCATGGCGCCCGCAACGGCTCCTAAAATTTTGCCAGCATTCACTGCGGGGATGAGATTTTTGGTCACACTCACGATTATGGGATGGCTACCTTCACCGCGGCCAACCAACACAACCACGCCTGATTGAATTTTGTCGCGAAGGCGATCGGCGATTTGGGTTAAAAGTTCGCGGTCGTTAATTTCGAGATCGGCAAAAACGAAGCGGCCTGCGCCGTCAGCTTTTGCGGCGTTCAGTAAAAATGGCTTGGCTCCGGTTAGCAGCTCGTCCACATTTACATTTGATCCTTTGAGCGATTGAATTTCACGCTCCCGCGCCTTTTTTTCATCTTTTGCGCGCTCAACCCAAAGGGCCACGCGAGAATCCGATTGCATAAATTGCTGCCAGTTTTCGTGGAGGCCACAGGCGGCGCGGGCCTCGATATTTTCATGCGCATGCTTAAGTAAAAATCTTGCCGCCGTTTCGCCAGTGATCGCTTCGATGCGGCGAACTCCTGACGAAACGCCGCCTTCGCTGACGATTTTGAAAAAGCGAATTTGCGCGGTATTGTCGACGTGAGTGCCGCCGCATAACTCCTGACTGAAATCGCCCATCTTGAGTACGCGCACCTTTTCGCCATACTTTTCACCAAATAGCGCCATTGCACCCGCCGCAATCGCATCCTTTGGCGACATGATCGTTGTTTCTACTGTTTGCGCGCGCGCAATTTCACCATTAACCATCGCTTCAATGGTGTTGAGTTCGTCGGGGGTGAGCGGCTTGTTGTGGGTGAAGTCAAAGCGCAATTTATCCGGCGCGACAAGCGAACCAGCCTGTGTGACATGCGAACCGAGCACGCGCCTTAAAGCGGCGTGGAGCAAGTGAGTCGCCGAGTGATTGTTCGCCGTTGAGGCGCGCTTCATGGCGTCCACTTTAGCCTGAACGGGTTCGTCCTTGTCGATTTCACCGTCGACGACGCGCACGTGATGGAGAAAAATATCATTTAATCTTGTCGTGTCGAGCACCTCGGCCAGACCGTGTGCGCCGGCAATTTGCCCCACATCGCCAATTTGCCCGCCGCTTTCGGCGTAAAAGCAGGTGCGGTCGAGCGCAATGACTCCTGTTTGATCGCGGGTGAGTTTATTTGCGACGTGCGAACCGTCTGAGAGAAAAATCGCGCGTCCCTGATCGCTTACAACGCCGTGATAACCCGTAAACTGGGTCGGGCCCGCTGTTTTCACTAAATTTTGTGTTGCCTGGATCAAATGAGCTTCACTGGTGGAGAGCCCTTTGCCCTTCCATGAAGCGCGGGCCACTTCGCGGGCGTCGGCGAGGTGTTGTTCAAAAGTTTTCTCGTCGATTTCATAACCGCGCTCGCGTGCCATGAGTGCCGTGAGATCGGCCGGAAAGCCAAATGTGTCGTAGAGTTTAAACACAAATTGGCCGTTGACGATTTTGTTACCGCGCTTGCCCATGTTGCGAAATTCAGATTCAAGAATTTGAATGCCTTGGTCGAGAGTGGCGAAAAATCGCTTTTCTTCATCGCGAATCGTAGACAATATGTGCGCACGGCGCTCCACCAATTCTGGATATGCAGTGCCCATTTCTTCTATCACGCGTTCGACAACGGCAGGGAGAATGCTTTTGTCCGGTGAAAGGTTGCGCCCGTAGCGTATGGCGCGTCTCATGATACGCCGTAAAACGTAACCGCGGCCGTCATTCGATGGCAATACTCCGTCAGCGACAAGAAAAGCCGAAGCGCGCGCGTGATCGGCGAGCACACGCATGGCTACGCCGTCACGTGAGTACGCAATTCCCGTTATTTTCTCGACAGCGCCGATCAGCGTTTGAAATAAATCGTTGTCATAATTCGAGGTTTTACCTTGCAAAATAGTGGCGACACGCTCAAGCCCCGAGCCCGTATCAACCGATGGCTTGGGGAGTGGCACGCGCTTACCGTTCTCGCTTTCGTTGAATTGCATGAATACGAGATTCCAAAATTCAACGACGCGATCCGTTCCTGCTTTGATTTCTTCGTAAGGGCTCGTCTTGCCGCTGGGGTCGAAATCATAAAAAAGTTCTGAGCATGGGCCGCAGGGGCCCGAAGTGCCCATCCGCCAAAAATTGTCCTTTTCGCCAAAACGAAAAATGCGATCACGTGGCACGCCCTCTTGTTTGTGCCAGATATCGGCGGCTTCGTCGTCATCCTGAAAAACAGTGACGTAGAGACGTTTTTTATCGAGTCCGTATTCTTTCGTCACAAGCTCCCACGAGAAATGAATGGCTTCTTTTTTGAAATAATCGCCGAATGAAAAATTACCGAGCATCTCAAAAAACGTATGGTGGCGGGCCGTGAACCCGACGTTTTCAAGATCGTTGTGCTTGCCGCCGGCGCGCACGCATTTTTGTGAACTTGTCGCGCGTTTGTAGTCGCGCGTTTCAAGACCTAAAAACACGTTCTTGAACTGGTTCATCCCCGCGTTCGTAAAAAGAAGAGTCGGATCGCCTTCGGGAACAAGCCGCGAACTGGGCACGATTCGATGGCCGTTTTTTTGAAAGTAAGACAGAAAAAGGCTGCGGATATCGGCGCTTTTCATAATTTATTTAGCTTTTTTGAATAAACCAAACGGGTCAAACGATGGCTTCTTTTCATCGTTTTTCTTTTGCTTCAATTTTATTGATTTGTCATTAGGTAACCGGCGGCCGCCGCTTGTGCTCTCAACATCCATAACCGAAAGGTCTTGCCAGGCCTGTTCAGCCTTGCGGCCGAAATAGTTGGGATCCCCCCATTTTTTGCCGTCAAGATGTGAAACACCATTGTAGCGGACGGCAAAGTTCTCCGGTTGACTCGAAGCTTTCAGCGCCTCTTCGTATGAGATCATGTCTTTGGCGATGAGCTCCATAAGGCACTGATCGAATGTGCACATTCCCCATACGGTTTGGCTCTCTTCCATTGCGGCGCGGATTTCTGATAAGCCTTCAGGGCGTGCGATCAGCTCCGAAATTCGCGCGTTGTTGATCATAACCTCAACGGCGGGCACGTAACCTTTGCCGTCTTTTCGCGCGCACAACCGCTGGCACACAATCGCCGACAAAGTCGAAGCGAGCTGCATTCGCACTTGCAATTGCTGGTGAGGTTCAAAGGCGGCAAGAACCCGATTGATCGTTTCTTGCGCGTCGAGTGTATGGAGCGTGGAGAGCACCAAATGCCCTGTTTCGGCGGCAAGAAGCGCGATCTCGATGGTTTCGCGGTCGCGCATTTCACCGATCAAAATCACATCAGGGTCTTGGCGGAGCGCGGATCGCAAACTTTGCGCGAAACTGAGCGTATCGTTACCTAGTTCGCGTTGCGTGATGATGCTTTTTCGGTCTTTGATCAAAAACTCAGTAGGGTCCTCGATCATTAAAATGTGTTTACTGTAGTTGCGGTTGATGTGATCAACTATCGCGGCGAGCGTCGAGCTTTTACCAGACCCCGTCGCGCCAGTTACGAGCACAAGACCGCGATCGCGCTGCGCGATTTTAAGCATTATTTCAGGCAAATTGAGTTGCTCGAAATTCAAAACTTGGTCGGGGATGTTACGGATCACGAGCCGCACCGAGCCACGTTGAAAAAGCGCGTTGATGCGAAAGCGGCCCACGCCTGAAAGCCCATAAGACAAATCGATGTCTTTTTTCTCCAAAAAAATCCGTTTTTGCTGGTCGTCCATCAGTTGAAAGGCCATGGCTTCAATTTCTTGACCGGATAGCGCGGGGAGTGAAGATGAGAGCGGTCGCAAGTTCCCATGTTTTCGAATGACGGGGATAATGCCGGCTTTTAAATGGACGTCGCTTGCGCCCTTTTGCGTAGCAAGCCGCAAGATATCGTCAAGAGTGATGCTCATATTTCAAGCTATCGGAATTTATGAGCCATTAGTTGACAACCTCGATGTTCGTCGAGTTGACTGGCCCTACAACTAATGAAAGTTTTCAGCACATGAACTCGCGGCGAATCAACGAACTCCTGGTTACGTATTTTTATTTTGGCCGCGCGCCAATGATGCCGGGCACAGTCGGCACGGTCGGTGCCATCCCGCTCGTTTTTATATTTTCGTTATTTGGGCTGTACGGCTACATGATGGCGGTTTTCGCATTGGCGATCATTGGCATTTGGGCGGCGGATCAGTACGAACAAATGATTCAGGACCACGACCCAAAAGAGATCGTGATCGATGAGGTTGTTGGATTTCTGGTTACGATGTTTTGGCTCCCGCTCACGTGGCAATCGTTCGCGGCGGGGTTTGTGCTGTTTCGTGTACTCGATATTTTAAAACCATTCCCAATAAATATGATTGATAAGCGAGCCAAGGGCGGGTTTGGTACGATGGCTGACGATCTTGTGGCGGGGGTTATTGCTAATCTCATCCTTCAATTTGTTTACACGCAAACTCATTGGCTGGGAGCGCAATGGGCGATTCCAAAATAACGGGCGCTAGCTACGACGCGTTTTTTTCGTCCATTCGGCCGCTTCTTGAGAGCGTAAAAGCGCGTTTTGACAAACGCAAAGAGACGCTTGCTTATGCTGAAAGTTGCACGGGTGGATTGCTGTCAGCGGTGACCGCGAGTTTGCCAGGAGCTTCAAGTTTTTATTTGGGCGGAGTTGTTTCTTACCACGGCAGCGTAAAGAATAAAATTTTGCAAGTGCCGATCCCGCTCATTCGTTCTTTCGGTGAAGTGAGCATGCCTGTTGCACAAGCGATGGCAAAAGGTGCGCGAGAGGCCGTCGGTGCGGACTGGGCGATTGCCATCACGGGCATTGCGGGTCCAACCGGAGGAACCCCTGAAAAGCCGGTCGGCATGGTTTGCTTTGGCTTGGTTGGTCCGACCGTAGATGAGACAGTTACAAAGCACTTTCCGTCGGAATGGTCACGGGCGCGAATTCAACAAGCATCCGCGCAGTTTGCGTTAGAGATTTTGCTCAAATCCTGACAAAAGCGGAATTTAACGCCATGCTCAGCCGCGTTTTACTGATCGGCGGGATCAAGGGTTCGTCAATAATTTCCAGATTATCGGACTTTTCGGATCACTTCGGCCCAACGCGGACAGTTACGGACCGGACACTTCGTCGCTTCAGTTTAAACAGTGAGCCGGCGGTGGCACACGCCTTGCTTTTTTGTTTGTTTCCGCTAAGGTTTTTGTGATCGTCACAAAGCCAAACACCTTTAAGGAGGGCGCCATGTCCACAGTTCAACAATCTGATAAATTCGAAAAACCCACCGATAACGATAAGGCCAAAGCACTTGAGCTCGCTCTTGCAGCGATCGAGAAACAATTTGGCAAAGGCTCCATCATGAAATTGGGTGGGGGTGCCAGCCTCTTTGAAAATGTGCCGGTTGTTTCGACAGGCGCACTCAGTCTTGATATTGCGCTTGGCGTGGGCGGATTGCCGCGCGGACGTATTGTTGAAGTGTTTGGCCCGGAAAGCTCGGGCAAAACAACGCTCGCGCTTTCAACCATTGCGCAGGCGCAAAAGCAAGGTGGGACGGCGGCATTTATCGATGCCGAACACGCGCTCGATGCGGGCTATGCCCATAAGCTTGGCGTGAACACGAAGGAAATGCTTATTTCCCAGCCGGACACGGGCGAGCAGGCGCTTGAAATTGCCGAAACGCTTGTGCGCTCGGGCGCCATTGACATTATGGTGATTGACTCCGTTGCGGCACTTGTCCCGCGTGCTGAAATCGAAGGTGAAATGGGTGACGCGCACATGGGGTTGCAAGCGCGACTCATGTCGCAAGCATTGCGAAAACTCACAGCGGCCATCTCGCGCTCCAACACGTTGGTTATTTTCATCAACCAAATTCGCATGAAACTCGGCGTGATGTTTGGCAACCCTGAAACTACCACGGGCGGCAATGCGCTTAAGTTTTACTCTTCGGTGCGACTCGATGTTCGCCGAATTGGCGCAATTAAAAATGGCGAAGACGTTGTCGGTTCGCGCACAGCCGTGAAGGTGGTCAAAAATAAAATGGCTCCGCCCTTTGCCAAAGTGGAGTTTGACCTTATGTACGGCGATGGTATTTCCCTTGAGGGAGATATTGTGGATCTTGGCGTGAAATATGAACTGCTCGACAAGTCAGGCGCTTGGTACGCGTACAAAGGCGAGCGAATTGGCCAAGGTCGTGATCAGGCCGTCAGATTTCTTAAAGAAAATGCAAAAATGACCCAGGATTTGCGCACACAAATTTTAAACGCAACCATCCATAAAGCTAAAACGCAGGCGAATGCGCCGGCAGGCTCTGAAAAGGCCATAGCTGAGAAAGCGGTTGAGAAAGCAGTAAAAAAGCACTAATTGGTGGGTGGACGTATTAACGAGGGGGATACAATGAAATTTATGATATTCGGTCTAATCGCGGTTGCGATGATGACAATTGCATTGCCAGGTGGGGCCAAGGCTTCATCTGAGCCGACATATTCATTTCGAGTAGTTGTCCCCGCAGACGGGCCATGCGCAACTCAGGCGGCCAGTATCGCCAAGGCTTTCGCTGCCGCCGCTGCTGATGTTACCGGCGTGAACGGAGCTTGTGAAGGTGAACAGTCGTTAGCTAACGAAGGCTACACATACAAACAGAATATCATTGTTGTGAGCTATCTGGCGGATTCGCCCGCGGTTCCGGTTCGTGCGATTTTTGGCGGAATTGACGACTTTCTTGGCACGACGATTTCGGGCGGGCTCTTCCCATCCTATCAAAGTTGTCTGGATGCTCGCGCCCATCAACTTAAACTATTTACACGGTACGTGGGGCTGCCGGTGGTTGATAGCCGTTGCAAAACGGGTAACGACCTAACCAATGCGGCGTGGTCGCTGGTGATTGAAAGTTTTGGTTCAGCCAAGGCGACGCTGTATGGTATGGATCCGCTTGAGTTTAGCGATCCGGGCACGGAAGCTACCGCCACCGACGTACTTCAACTTGCGAGCCAGATGATTCAAAAATATGGCGGACACGTTGCTTATGCCGGCGGTCACAAGATTTTTTATTATTCGTCGGTTGGCGAGCAAGTTACTGTTGAAGCAGGGCCGCTTTTCGAGAAATTATCGCAGTGTCAATCGCAGTTCTCCGAGGCGCAGAAGATTTTCAATAGCGCGCATGGAGCCGATGTGGCGGTTATTTGCCATGCCAATAACCCAAGCTCGATTCGCCTGTTTGCGGTCGGCCGCTATGCTGATCAAGCCATGCGAGAAATTGATGGCAACACAACAACATATTCCTCTTTTAAAGAATGCTTGAATGACCGTGCGCGAGTGCTACAAAACCTTCTTTCTGAAGGCGCGACTGTTTATGGCGCTTTGTGCGCTCCAAGCGTTAGTGAACTAACGGGATATTCGATGCGTATTTACGGGCCGCCTTTGTAGGCGATTCGTCTAACGGCGTGGCTCTGATGGAGCTATTCGCGTCGGCTAAAAATTTTTTCTCCGAGGGTGGACATTGTAGCCAGGCGGTCATTGCTTGGCACGATCATGACCCGGCTCCAATCTGTTGAAAATTGGCATAGCGCGGGACTGTTCAATGATTTTGTCATCGCCTCTTCAATGCTGGATGAAAAACGGCTTGATGTGAGGGCAACTGACGACAGGTCGTCGCGTATCACTTTCAGATCATTCGCCCGATTCAATTCGTGACAAATTTGCGCAAGCGATTCTGCGTCGAGAGTGAGAAACAACCGAAATCCGCTCTTGATTCTTTCACAGTGAAGAACGTTAGGCGAGGGCAAGGACCGTGGTTGAAGATGGGTCTGTAAAGAGCGCATTGCTTCCGGTAACGACCGGACGCGGGCCAAAACTTCCAGCACATTCGAGTGCGAATGTAGGCCGACGATTGGGCGTTGCCGGGAGCTCGACTTTATTTGTTTAGATATAACGCTCGTTCCCAGTGAAAAGTCGCTCGACTTGCCGATAAAAATCGGCAGGTTGGCTTTCATTGCCCACTCGACTGATCGAACGTTGAGGATTTTTGCTCCCCAGTGGCAAAATTCGTACAGCAAATTCAGGGGGATTTTTTTATAAAATGGTGCGTTCGGTATGAGCTTGGGATCGCCGCCATAGATTCCGTCAACATCTTTGTAAATTTCGCACCGTTTGGCGCCAAGCACGGATGCCATGGCGATTGCGGTCGTGTCGCTACCGCCGCGGCCGAGCGTTGTGATCTCTTTTGTGCGCGGGTCCACTCCTTGAAAGCCTGCGAGCACCACGACTCGTCCGTGGCGAAGTTCTTGCGCGACACGTATTGGTCGGATATCGACAATCTCGGCATTCGAAAACGAACCGGTGGTCATTACGCCGGCTTGGCTACCGGTGAAACTGATTGATGGGCATGCGCAGTCATGAAGTGCCATTGACATAAGCGCCATCGAAATTCGCTCGCCCGCCGTCAAAAGCATGTCGAGCTCGCGGCGATTCGGATGAGAGCTCACATGATGCGCGAGCGTAAGCAGTTCATCCGTCGTTTGCCCCATGGCACTGACCACGACCACAATCTGTCGCCCTTGAAGGGCGAGCGCGGCGATTCGCTTCGCGACAGAGCGAATTTTTTCGGGAGTCGCAAGGCTGGAGCCGCCGAATTTTAACACGCAAAGGTTCGAGCGCATGGTTGCCTCTAGCACCCCTAGTCCGACATCACAAGACGTGATTCGGCGAAGCGACGGGCTTTGGCACGTTCACCTTGCGGCAGGCGAATACGAAAGCCGTGCACAAAGTGTGGGATAAATCCTTTTACAATTTCAGGGTTGAGCCTAGTGAGCGCATGGCGCGGCAAACCGAGATACAGTGCGAGTGTTTCTAGGTCTGTGCCTCCAGGAGCATAAAAAACATCGTACCGTTCTGGCGGCAGAGGCGACAGGTCGCGGAATCCATAAAGGCCGGGAGCTTTGGCAATGAGCATTGCGGCGATCAGCTTTGGTATGTACTGTTCGGTCTCAGTCGGGAACTCTCGTTTTTTTGACAAAATCCAATAATTGTCGGTGTGATAGCGGTGGATTAAATTCTTCACTCGCCGCTCGCCCATGTTGTAAGCGGCCGCCGCTAGATACCAGGAATGAAACATGTGATGCAAGTGATTGAGGTAAGCCGCAGCAGCCACGGTGCTCTTCACGATATCGCGCCGCTCATCAATCCACCAATCGACATGCAAGCCATAGTGTTGGGCTGTCGACTTCATAAACTGCCAAGGGCCAACAGCGTCGGCTTGGCTGACCGCGAACTGCGAAAAGCCACTTTCAATCATGGCCAGATAGGCGAGATCCCGCGGGAGCCCCTGGTTGACAAGAACGGGGGTGATTCTTGGCAAATATCGATACGACCGATCTAACCAAATTTTGTAGTCATTTCGTCCGGGCCCTTGAAAAAAGCGGATCCAATTTTTGACTTTCGAATTGTAAATGACGGGTAGGTCAAAATAGGGGCCTTCCGAATCCGCAACGGCACGATCCCCATAGCGATGGATAGGCGGTGGGGCGAGCAGCTGAGAATTATCGGCGCGACAAGTGTTGGTGCCACCGATTAACAATAGCGACAGAGGCGCGAATGAAAAAATCAATAAACGGTTTAACGATGGGTAGGTCACGAATTTTTATCGTAGCCTGAATTTGTTTGCCACGTCAGGTCCAGGTCAAAATGGCGATCCAGACTGTCAGCTTTCTGGCGCTCAAAACTAGACCTCCGGCTGGAACTTCGTCGGTGATCACGCACGATAGGCCGGGATTTTTAGGCGTATGTCCAGAGCCGCACTCATGGCATGGCCGTTGCTCTTTCTGAAGGTGGGAGTCTAGTAGTCAAGGGCCAAAAGGAGGCACATTGAGCGCAAAAGGCATCTACGCAGCACTCAGCGGGGCCATGGCACAAAGTCAGAGACTCGATACGATCGCCAACAATTTGGCGAACGCGAACACGACTGGATTCAAAAAAGATGGACAAGTTTTCAGTGAATACGTGACGGCCAACGAAAAGTATCCTGACTCTACGACGATCCCGAGAGTTACGGCTTCAATCGACAGTTTTTACGATATGCAGGGCGGTGATCGTTCTTATGTCGATTCGAAGGGAACTTATTCGGACTTCAGTCAGGGCCCTTTGAAAAATACCGGCAATAACTTGGACGTCGCAATTGAAGGTAAAGGCTTTTTTGAAGTGCAAACTCCAGCCGGGGCGCAGCTCACGCGTAACGGAGCATTTAAACTTGATTCACAGGGACGCCTTGTGAACTCCGATGGTTACCCAATTTTAAAAGCGGGTGCGGGCCCGGCAGCAGGCCGGACGATTCAATTGCAAAGCGGGAATGTGACGGTCGGTTACTCGGGCGATATTTTCGACGGCGATCATCCTATCGGCAAATTGTCAGTTGTGAACGTCGACAATCAAGACGCACTTCAAAAAGTTGGGAACTCGCTCTACACGCTCAAGCCCAACTATAACCTTACAACTCACCCCGCCGGTCATTTCAAACTCCATCAGGGGTTTCTTGAAATGAGCAACGTCAACATTGTGGATGAGATGACGCAAATGATTCAGGCATCGCGAACCTTCGAAGCGGATCGCAACTCAATCCGCGCGTTCGATCAAATGGACGATAAGTTAGTGAACGTCGTGCCGAAGGTGAACCCATGAACGAGAGGGCAATAAATGTTTAAGGCACTATATACCGCCGCTACGGGGATGAAGGCGCAGCAGACCAACATCGACGTAACCGCCAACAATATTGCCAACGTTTCGACCATGGGTTTCAAACGGGCGCGTGCCGAATTTGAAGATTTGCTCTATCAAAACGTGAAAGAGCCGGGCACGGCGACCGGTGCCAACTCAATTTCTCCGACCGGCGTTCAAATCGGACTCGGTACAAAAACCGCCGCCGTCACCAAAGATTTCACGCAAGGGTCGTCGAAGGTGACCAATGGGGCTCTCGACCTTGAAATTGACGGAGCTGGATTTTTCCCCGTGCAAATGGCAGATGGCCAAGTTGGCTACACCCGCGATGGGGCTTTCAAAAAGGGCCCCGATGGGCGCATCGAAGATCGTAACGGCAATGTGCTTCAGCCGGAAATGACCATACCCGCCAACGCTTCTGGCGTACAAATCACGCCTGACGGCAAGGTCCAAGTTATTTTTGCCAACAATTTTACTCCGCAAGATGTTGGGCAAATTCAAGTCGTTAATTTTGTAAACCCAGCCGGCCTAAAAAGTATTGGCGGAAATTTGTTTGTGCCTTCGAATTCGAGTGGTCTTCCGCAGCAAGGGGTCCCCGGGCAAAACGGACTCGGTACGCTTACGCAAGGGCAGCTTGAAACGAGCAATGTGAATATTGTGGATGAAATGGTGAATATGATTACGGAACAGCGGGCATACGAAACAAACAGCAAGGTCGTGCAGGCAGCCGATCAAATGCTGCAAGCGACCAATGCATTGAGGTAGCAGAGTGAAATTGAATTTATTTAAACAATTGTTACCGCTCGCGTTCGTTTTTATTTGTGCATGCGCATTTGCACAGGCGATACAGGTGCTTCCGTACAACCGCATCACCGGTAAAAATTCAATTTTTCTCAGCGATATTGTCGCGGCGGATGGACTCAATCCCAAAACGGCTGATGCGCTGAATACGGTTCGTCTGGGCGATGCCCCCAAATTAGGCGAACAGCGTGTGCTATCGAGCGCTGCAGTGGCTAAGGCCATTCGAAGTAATCGCGTTCTTCGTCATTTGAGCTTTCAAATCCCCCATAGTGTGACGGTTGAAAATCGAGGGTTCGAGGTGAGCGAAAATGCCGTTCGGCGCGAACTTTTAAAGTCATGGGCAAAAATTTGTTTGGACTGTCAACTCACGATCAAAAGTTTGCAAATGCCAGCTATGGCTCCGAACTTGAAACATAGCAAATGGATACTAGAAAAAGACGAACAGCTCCCGCGCGGTGCATTTGCGCAAAAATTGATATTCATCAGCGCAAACGGACGCCCGGTCATCTATTGGGTAAACGGCGAATTAGAGGTTCGTCGCCGAGTGCCGGTGCTCACTCATAGCGTGTGGAACGGCGTTCGTTTGACTCCGGACGATTTTAATTTTGAGTGGCGTGATGTGACATACGCGACGGACACGACGCCGATAGCAAGTCAGCTGGTGGGCCAGCAAATTGCCACCGTAATGAACGCCGGTCAGATTATTTGGCGCAGTTCACTCGTCCGTGAAAAAGCCGTTCACTATGGTCAAATTGTGCGTGTGACGACGGGCGCCGGCGATTGGCAGATTAGCATGCAAGCACGCACCGAACAGGACGGCTTTGTTGGCGATTATGTCAATTTACGAAATTTGCAAACGAATAGACAGATTTCAGGGCGGGTGATTGGGCCGGGCATGGTGGAGGTTCAATGATCCTTCGCTTATTTTTGTTTATCTCATCTTTAGTGTTTCTCACGAATT
>DAIDJH010000007.1 GCA_027451425.1 Bdellovibrionales bacterium
GAGATCTTTGCGCGGTATGAGATGGAAGCGCGCGAAGCACAAGAGACCGTTCGTGGGGAGCCGGCCCCCGAGCCCTCTGATGTTTGGAAGCATGTCTACGCCAACAATGAAAATGCCGATTGGAGAAAGTTTTAAATGAGTCGGGGATTTTATGGCTAATATGGCGCAGGCCATTCGTATGGCTCTCCACATAGGCGAAACGCATCTTGGTGTTAAAGATATTTTCGGCGAAGATGTCGGTGCGCCGCTTGGCGGAGTTTTTACGGCCACGCAGGGTCTTAAAACCACATGGAACTCGCCGCTTGATGAGCGCGGAATTATCGGTTGCGCGATTGGTATCGCAATGACGGGCGATCGTTGTGTCGCCGAAATACAGTTTTGCGATTATATTTTCAATACAATCGATTTGCTCAAAATTGCCGGCAACACGCACTGGGTGAGCCACGGCAACTACAATTTGCCGATGGTCGTGATGACTCCTTCGGGGGCTGGAATTCGCGGGTCAATTTATCACTCCCATAGTTTCGATGCCTGGGCGTCGCGCCTTACGGGTTGGAAAATCGTCATGCCATCGACTCCAATCGATGCGTTTGGGCTCATGCTAGCGGCAATCGAAGACCCCAATCCGGTTTTGTTTTTAAAGCCGAAAGCATTATTGCGAGTGAAGGGCGATGAGCTTTTGCCCGGCGAACCGGCAGATGAGCGCGAACTCAAGGCGATGATCGATGCTCCCATCGGCGATCGTTCAAAATGGAAGCCGCGTTGGCCCAAACTTGACGAAAATTTTCGTGTGCCGATTGGTAAGGCGAAGATCACTCGTTCGTTAAATCAGGCTTCTGGCGGCGCCAAGGTCATGGCGACTTTGGTGAGTTACGGGCGTACGGTTTTACTTTGTAATCGCGCGGCGGATGAGCTACGTGGCGAAGGTGTTGACGTTGAGGTGATCGATTTGCGTTCGATTTATCCTTATGACTGGCAGGCGGTTCGTGAATCAGTGATGAAAACGGGTCGTGTGATGTTTGTGAACGAAGACACCGAGGTTACGAACTTTGGTGAGCATCTGGCGTATCGAGCCACTAATGAACTGTTTTACCATTTGGTCGCAAGGCCAAGGGTACTGGCCGGCCAAAACGTGCCGGGGATTGGGCTTCATCCCAATTACGAAGACAACTCCGTCCCGCAATTAAGCGACATTGTGCGCGAATTGCGCGAAATGTTGGCAGAAGTGCCGTGAGGGCACGGATTTGCTTCATCTATACAACCTGGCCAAATAGGCGCTCGGCACTTGCCGCCGCGAAGAAACTTCTCAGTGAGCGTCTAATCGCCTGCGCGAATGTTTTAGGAGAAACAACAAGCCTTTACAGATGGCGAGGCAAACTTGAGCAAAACAGTGAAGTCGTTATGATTTTGAAAACGCGCGATCGGTTTTTTGCGCAGGTTGAAAGGCGAGTTCAAATTATAAATCCATACGAAACCCCCTGTGTGGTGAAAATTGAAACGCCACGGGCAAATTCAGCCTTCGCTGACTGGATTGAGGCCGAAACAAATCCTGAATCTCGTCTATAAACTGTGCGCGATAAATTGCGCGGCAAAAACCATTATTACGGTTAGAGCGAATAAAATTAAAAACACATGATGGGTTTTCATAAACAAATTGCACCTCCGCCCTCCCTTATGTTGTCCCCTAATTGAACATGTGACCTGGGGCCAAAACTTCTCCAAAATGGCGACTCTCCCTCCCATTGTTAGACAGAGAGCATTTTTCGTGCCAATCTCAAATGTCTATGACACGAAATGATTTGGCTGCGGCGATTTTTAAATGTGCGTATTTGCGGGGAGAATTCAAATTACGTTCTGGCCAGACCTCGAATGAATATTTCGATAAGTACCGGTTCGAATCTGACCCAGAGTTATTGCGAGAAATAGCACGAAAAATGACACCACTGGTGCCTGATCGCACCCAGGTGTTTGCGGGTCTTGAAATGGGGGGCATCCCAATCGCTACCGCGATAGCGATGGAGTCGGGCATTGATCTTTGTTTTGTGCGAAAAAAGGCCAAAGAGTACGGAACAATGAATCTCGCCGAGGGAGCCGACGTCGCCGGTAAGCGCGTTTGTGTGGTTGAAGATGTGGTCACCACTGGCGGGCAAATCATCGAGAGTGTCCGGGCGCTTCGAAAATTAGGAGCTGAAATTACCGATGTCTTATGTGTCATTGACCGTGAACAGGGTGCGCATGACAAACTACAAGACGAAAAATTGTGGTTACATCCGCTATTTTTGATGTCAGAGCTCAAAGGCGCAATTTAGCACCACGTGCGTGCGATCACGCGTGTTCGCATGCACAAAGAATCCGTTGATATTTTATTCAGTGTCAAAACTTCGGGCGATCGCGTGTTTCAATTTGATACGCGCGCCTCATTTTAGATCGGTCAAGTCTAATCAATTGCGAGAAAAATTCGATTGCCCGGATGAGTCTTGGCAAAAGAGTTGCATCATAATTTAAGTAACTCGTTTGGGGGTCGTGATGAGACATAATTTAAAAAGGATGATCGTGGCGCTTGGGGCGTTGTCGATCCTTTTCGTGTTTAACAATTGCGGGCAGCTTAAATCCGTTGGCGGGAGCTCAGCGTCGGAGGCTTCGGTATCTCCGTCGCCGTTGCCGATATCTTCGCCATCCCCCGTGTCGTCGGCACCATCGCAATATAACGGTAGATCTTTTACCGGGTGGCCGCTTCAATTTATAGAGACCGATCTCACGACGGCATACCCCAACATTCAGTATTACAGCCGGTTTGCAGTTGTCGGCGGACTATACCCGTACACATTTCAGCTCTTACAAGCCCCGTCGGGGATGCAAATTCAAACGCGCACGGGCGAAATCAAATGGACACCGACACAAAATAACACTTCCGCTACGGTTGAAGTGCAAGTGACCGACAGCAGTGGTGAGACGCAGACCCACTCCTATTCGGTTCAGGTGACGACAAATAACTTTTATTTTATCGACTCGGCAAGCGGAAATGACTCGAACGCGGGCACGCTCGCTCAGCCCTTTCAAACGCTGCTTGGCGTGCAGAGTAAAAAGTTGCCGATGACGGCGACACTGTACATTCGCGGTGGGACGAGCACGCCCGGCGAAAGCTATCCGTCGACGGGAATTCAAATGAGCGATATGCCAGGTATTTGGATGGCGTACCCGGGCGACACGATGCCAGTCCTTGATTGTCAGGGGCAGCGTTGGTGCATTGGGCTGAACGGCAATCTTCAACATCCCGCTTTATTTCAAGGTCTTGAAATCACCAATTGCGCGTTTAAATATTTTTCTGTGAACGGTGATAAATCGCCCATTACTTGGCGTAACAATATTATGCACGACATACACGTCACAAGCTCGGGCGACGGTTACGAAAATCCGGCCTTCATTTTTGCTTGGGATTACACCAGTGGCACAACGCCGATATATCAGAATTTGATACTGCAAAATAATGAATTCTATAACCTCTACAATTATTTCAACACCACAACCAACAAATACGACATCCACATTTCACCCGCGACATTTTACGACGTGAGCCATTCACTCGAAGAAGACAATGTGATCCACGATATCTATGCCGGCACTTGCATAGAAGACAAAGATGACGGCTGGTACAACACGTATCGCCACAATACTTGCTACAATGTCGACGGCAGCTCGGGAATTGGCCTCTACAGCCAATATTCTCAAGGGCAGATTGAGGTCGAAAATAATTTGTTAATTGGAAATTCAAAAGGCAGAAATCTAATCGATGTCGGGGGGCAACCGGGCTACATCAAGAACATTTACATTCACAACAACACACTCATTGACGGTCAAATTGGCTTTGGCGGTCCGATTTACAATCAGGGGCCAGGCACATACGTCATTGCGCACAATATTTTTTATGATGATAGCGCGACGGCTCCGTTTCAATTTTATGGGTTAAACGGCTCTTACGATCCTTCGACGATTGGTAAACAATCATGTGTGGGATCATTGTCGACGTGCCCGCTCATTACGGCCGCCCAAGCCTACGTTTCGGCCATTCTGACGGGTAATGAGGCGCAATTTAAAAACAATTTATATTGGAGCCCGGATCCGGCTCAAAAAATGATAACATGGTCATGGCAACAATATGGTCTCGATCTGGCGGGCTGGCAAAGATTAAACTTCGATGCCACGGGCAGCATTTTCTTTACGCAACAGCCAGCATTTTCAACCGACGGTACTTATTCGCTGGCGCCGAACGATCCCAATTACGGTACGTACGGCAAAGATTTCTCCGCCGGCACATGGCAGTAGTTTGACTCCCGGATAGAATCAGAGTTTAAACTTTTTTTATTGCGGCTTGTTTTTTCTGTCGCCATTGCTCAAGCGCGTATTGGCGCATGTCGGTGATGGAATCATACTCATCGACAATTTCAACCCCCAAAAGAGTTTCGATTGCGTCTTCAAGAGTCACAATGCCGGACATCGTGCCGTATTCGTTTACGACAAGAAATAAGTGCTCGCGTCGTTTGATAAATTCATCGAGCGCGGCACTAACGGTTGTGTCTTCTGAAATTGTATGTATCGAAGTCATGATATCTTTCAGGGGAGTATTGTCGCGGTCGTGGGCAACGGCCTCCATCAATTTATAGCGATGAAGAAGGCCTTTTACATTGTCGAGATCTTTGTCAAAAACAGGGATGCGTGAAAATCGAACGGGCTTGTACTTTGCCATGACCGCGCCGACCGTTTCATTCATGTCGAACGCGTTGACGACGGATCTCGGGGTCATAATTTCCGACACTTTGATTTTGTTTAGCATCAAAAGGTTTTTGATGACCTTACTTTCTTTTTGATGAATGGAACCTTCATCGGCGCCGATTTCGGCTGTGGCGATCATTTCTTCGCGCGACGTGCTCCGCGCATTTTTGTTTTCTACCAGGCGATTCAATAGCCCGGTCAAATAAACGAATGGGATTGTCACAAAAATCATGAACTGAATGACGTAGGCAAATGTGGGGGCGAGTTGTCTAGCGTAGTGTGCGCCCAGAGTTTTTGGCAATATTTCTGAGAAAACTAAAATAACAAACGTCAATATTGCAGATGCTAAACCAAGTCTTATATCGCCCCAAATGTGCACGACCTCGCGACCCACCATCATGGAGCCCGCCGTGTTTGCGATCGTATTCAACGTTAAAATCGCGGCGATCGGGCGCTCGATATTTTCACGAAGCCGTTCAAGGAGCGCGCCGGTCCGTTTTCGCTTCTTCTCAATAAGAGAAATTGCGGCCGGAGAGATAGAAAGAATCGAGGCTTCGCTCAGTGAGCAAATAAATGATGTCGCTAATGTGGCGACGACGTACAAGAGCAACGCGAGATGGTCGTCCATGAAGCCAATATTCTAGCGGACTTCGGTGTCTTCGTAAACGCGGCTACCTGTTGCCTTGCGTTGGCCTTGATATTTACCCTTGTAGGGGTTTAAGGCGGCTTGATCCATCTGACAAAAGACCAGTTGGCAGACGCGGCGACCCGCGCGCAGACGAATTGGCAATGAGTTAGCATTGTAAAGTTCGAGAGTGATTTGACCTTCAAATCCGGGGTCCACCCAGCCTGCATTTTGGATGAAAAGCCCAATGCGGCCAATCGAACTTCGCCCCTCAACAAAAGCTGTTAAGTTGTTTGGCAAGCGCACGTACTCTTCAGTTGTCGCGAGAAGAAACGAATGCGGCGGGATAATGATCTCATCGCCCTCGTGCTCGCGATAGAGAATCTTCGATTCCATATCGATGATGTGCATCTGCCGGTCTTCAACGATGAGAAAATGCCGGCCGAGGTGGCAGTCGATCGATGCCGGTTGTATGGAGTTGGTTCGCAGCGGTTCGACATGCAACTCGCCTTTTTCAATCATTGCCGTGAGAGTTTTATCGGAGAGAATCATGTTTACCCTATATCAGGTTCATTTGGCGTTTGCACTGTCGTATCTAAGGTTGAACAATTCAGGTGGCAGACCACAGCTAACAGTGAAGAACTGAAAGAGATGCGGTGCGTGAAGCGACAAAATAATTTCAAAGTCTCTGTGTCGATACAGTCGCGTTGACAATAAAACCGTCTCTCATATAGATCGAACTTGTAGGCGCAATCGCGCGCCAACAACACAATAGGGGGAGCAGATGAGGGGTATATTAGCAGCGGTATTGTTTTTGGCGTCGGCACCGGCATTCGCGGGTTGGGGTGCTATCGCCTGCAATCTCCAGGATGCGCAATGTCGCGCTTCGCAAGGTTATACGTTTTACAGCGATGCTGTGAACAATGCCCTTGCCGCTTGCGGCCCGGGCTGTCAGCTTATGAATTGGGAAAATAACGAGTGCATTGCCGTTGCGATCGGCGGCGGTACCTTTGGCCGGGCGCAGGGCTTCTTTGATTCATATTCTGCCGACCAGGCAGCGCTCAACGCCTGTGGGAATCCGGAATGCGTTGTGATTCGCACCGCTTGTAACTAACAAATGTATTTTGATGAATCGAAAATTGATGTGTGGCGGGTTTTAAATTAACCCGCCATTTTTTTGCGACTTCTACCGCAGTTCTATTTATTTTCCGCAGCTCGCTTTTCTTGATATTTCTTCGCAAGTTCGTCTTGAATGGTGCGTGGGCATTGAGCATACCGCGAAAATTCCATCGTGAATTCGCCTTTGCCCTGAGTGGCCGAGCGCAAAATTGTGGAGTAACCAAACATTTCAGACAATGGGACTTCGGCATTGATCACGACAAGGCCACCGTCCATCGAGCTTGTACCTTGGATGATCCCGCGGCGTTGATTGATCTGACCCATTACAGTGCCTTGATATTCTTCCGGGCATGTCACTTCTAGTTTCATGATGGGCTCAAGCGCGCACGCGCCCGCTCTTTCATAACCTTGCCTAAAGGCAGCCATTGCGCATATTCGAAACGCCATTTCGCTCGAGTCGACATCGTGGTAAGCGCCGTCTTGCAAGCGCACGAGTACGTTTACGATGGGGAAGCCGATAAGCGGGCCCTTGGCCATCTGTTCGGCAAAACCTTTATCGCAGGCCGGGATAAATTCGCGCGGAATTTTACCGCCAACAATCTCATCCACGAATTCATAAATTTTTTCGCTGTTCGGCGGAAGAGGTTCCATCATGCCGACAACCTTCGCGTATTGGCCCGCACCACCTGTTTGCTTTTTGTGAGTGTAATCGAAGGCGGCGGCTTGGGTGATTGTTTCGCGGTAGGCCACTTGAGGCGCGCCGGCCACGACTTCGCATTTGAATTCGCGCTTCATTCGCTCCATGTACACATCGAGGTGCAGTTCGCCCATCCCCGAAATGATTGTTTCGCTGGATTCTTCATCGCGATGCACGCGGAATGTCGGGTCTTCTTTGCGGAATTTATTCAAGGCTTTTGTGAAATTGTCCGCCCCCGATTTGTCTTTTGGGCGTACCGCAAGCGAAATCACGGCGTTTGGCACGAACATCGAGGTCATGGTGAGATTGACGGTGCCGTCTGTAAAAGTTGTGCCCGATTCGCAATCGATACCAAACATTGCGATGATGTCACCGGCTGATGACGATTCCGCTTCTTCCATTTTATCAGCGTGCATGCGTACAAGACGAGGCACTTTGATTTTTTTACCGGTCATCATGTTGGTGATGAAATCGCCTTTTTTGACCGTGCCCTGATAAATGCGGACGTAAGTTAGCTGACCGAACGGCGTTTCTTGCAATTTAAAGCCATAGCCGACGAACGGTTTGTTCGGGTCGCAGGGCAACTCCACTTTTGCTTCTTTATTGTCCTGGTCAAGAGCTTCGTTTTTCACTTCGGTCGGCATGGGCAAATAGTCGGTCACGCCGTTGAGGAGCAACTGCACGCCCTTGTTTTTATAGGCCGAGCCTATGAACACGGGAGTGAGTTGCATCGACAGGCAGCCCTTGCGGATGGCTTTTTTAATTTCGTCTTCGGTGGGGTCTTCTTCCATCAAAAACTTTTCGCCCAACGCTTCGTCAAAATCGGCAGCTTTGGCAATGAGCTCTTGCCGATATTTTTTGGCATCATCGTGGAGTTGCGCTGGGATCGCTTCTTCGCGAATGTTTTCGCCGTTTTCGCCATCAAAATAATAGGCTTTCATTTTGACGAGATCGACGACCCCTTCAAAACCGTCTTCAGCACCGATTGGGATTTGCATCATAACGGCGTTGTGGTTGAGTTTATCGCGCAAAGTGCCGGTCACGCGATAAGCATTCGCGCCTGAACGGTCGAGTTTATTAATAAATGCCAGGCGCGGCACCTTGTAACGGCGCATTTGGCGATCGACCGTGAAGGATTGGGATTGCACGCCCGCGACTCCGCAAAGAACGAGGATGGCTCCATCCAAAACGCGAAGCGAGCGTTCGACCTCGATAGTGAAATCAACGTGTCCGGGGGTATCGATGATGTTGATCTCTGTTTCGCCCCAATGGACGTTTGTCGCGGCCGATTGAATTGTGATGCCGCGTTCGCGTTCGAGTTCCATCGAATCCATTGTGGCGCCGACGCCGTCTTTGCCTTTCACTTCATGAATGGCGTGAATACGGCCGGTGTAGAAAAGAATACGCTCAGTCAAGGTCGTTTTGCCCGAGTCGATGTGAGCTGAAATCCCGATGTTACGTACTTTTTCTAAAACCCATTTGCCAGCCATGTTTACCTCATTGTGGAGCACGCCCCGAGCCGTGATGGCGCCGGTGTCGCTTTTTACTATTTAAAGCGTGAGAAAATATCATGCTTTTTCGAGGATTGTCTAGCGGGCTGTTGAAAAAGGGGTGGCTTGCCGGGTATTTCCGCAGGACATAGAATACGGCATATGAAAGAAAAACCCGCTGTGCGCAATGAGGGCAGGCCTAGCGCAGATCATGTGCGCCAAATCCTACGCGGTACGTTTCGCCTTGAGGGGTTCAGGCCGCTCCAACGGGAAGTGATCGAACACTTTTGTGGCGGTGGGTCCGCACTCGTCATCATGCCAACGGGGAGTGGCAAGAGCTTGACCTATCAGCTGCCGGCCTTGTGCCTTGAGGGCACGATGCTCGTCATCTCGCCGCTCAAGGCGCTTATGAAGGACCAAGTTGATAAGCTCCGTGTGCTTGGCGTGAAGGCGACATTTATCAACTCCGACCTTTCGCGAGGTGAGCGCGAAAGACGCCAAGAGAAAATGGCGAGGGGTGAGATAAAAATTGTTTATGTAACTCCCGAGCGATTTCAGAAGCCGGAATTTCTTGCGGCGATTGATCGGGCCAAGGCTGGTCCGGGGATCTCGCGCCTGGTGGTTGACGAAGCCCATTGCATCTCGCAGTGGGGGCACGATTTTCGCCCCGAATACGCAAAAGTTGGCCTTTTGCGTGAGCGGTTGAACAATCCGCCGACGCTGGCGCTCACTGCGACGGCAACGCCCGAGGTGAAAAAAGACATTCGCGAAAAGCTGCGCATTGAAGACACCTCGATTTTTTCGTTACCGATCGCGCGCCCCAACTTGGCGATCGAAGTGAAAGACGTGGTTGGTCTCGACGAAAAGGTTGAGGCGGCGGTTGAGGTGATGCGCGCGGCGAGTCGCGTTGGAGGGCCCGTCCCGTCAACGATTATTTATTTCGCACTGATCACAACGTTACATAAGTTTTCTGAGGAATTTCGACGCAAAAAAATTCATCACGTCGTCTATCATGGGGATCTCCCAGAAAAAATAAAACGCAAATCGCAAGAGGATTTTTTGTCGGGACGCGAACCGCTGATTCTTGCGACGCCCGCGTTTGGGCTGGGTGTGGACAAGGCCGATGTGCGGGCGGTGATTCACGCTGAAGTACCGGGTTCGATTGAAGCCTATTTTCAAGAAATCGGGCGTGCTGGGCGTGACGGATTGCCAGCGAAGTGCGCGCTTCTCTACGATCAGGATGATGTGACGACGCAAATGGAATTCATCGAGTGGGCCAATCCTGACGGCGAATATATCCGAAAAGTGATGTCTTTGGTGGCGGCAAACCCGGTAAGGTTTAAGCAAGAAGGCGTTGATTTTTTGCGAGAACAGATGAGCTATTTCAACAAGCGCGATTATCGCGTCGAGACGGCGCTCAATCTTTTACGGTCATGGGGTTTGCTCGAAGAAACTCGCGGCAGCGTACAAATCACCGGCGAGCTCACCGACGATTTGTGGAACGAGCAGGTGCGCGCCGAGCGAAAGCGCCACCAACAGCAAAAATTATTGAAACTGGTGCAATGGGTGAACAGCTCGTCATGCCGGCTGCTGGGCATATATAAATATTTCGAAGAAGGTGAAGGTCGGCATAATGACCAACTTGAGGGAATGCCGTGCGGAATTTGCGACAATTGTTTGTGAAAAGACGCCGCCGTTTTCCTGACCCGGCGGGTCCAACTATGGATGGGGTTGTCGCTATGGGCGATGACCTCACAGTCGATACGCTGCTTGAGGCATATAGTTTCGGGATATTTCCGTGGCCTCATCCCGATTTGCCGTGCTTGTGGTTTTGCCCTGACGAGCGCGGCGTTCTGGACTTCAAAGACCTGCATATTGGCCGATCGCTCGACAAATTTTTACGCCGCCACGGAGGCGATTACGAAATTACGTTCAACCGCGCATTCAGCGATGTCATGCGCGAGTGTGCGAGGGTGCCGCGGCCGGGGCAAAGCGGAACGTGGATCACTTCTGAAATCATGCACACCTACCTGGAGTTTCACAAACTCGGCTACGCACACAGTGTGGAGTGTTGGTCAAATCGCGAATTGGTTGGTGGCCTTTACGGCGTTTACGTCGCGGGAGTTTTTAGCGGAGAGAGCATGTTTTTCAAAAAAGACAATGCTTCGAAGTTGTGCTTGATTCGTTTAGTGGCGGAGCTTTCAAAAAATGGTCTTACGTGGATGGACATTCAAATGGTAACGGGAGTGACATCGCAGCTCGGTGGGCGTTACATCACGAAGACCGAATATCTCGATCGCCTCAAGGCGGCAAAGAGAAAAGTCCGTCCGCTATATTTGCCGTTTGTTTAAAAGTCTTTCGAGCCTTTGCTGTGATGGCTATAAAAATCGAGGCTCGGAAAGCGTTGCCCCCACGGCGAGCCGATGTTCGGATTATAGTTAGGGGTGGGTTGAGCGAAATACCAAAGAAACCAAGCCGTCGCGAGGGTCAATGCCGCATAGACAAGTATACGCCAACCGTAGGTGTTAAGATACGAAAGTGAGCGCTGCATCTTCTGCCGACGGTGGGCTTTAAACACCTCTTTGAATTTATGATCGAGCGCTTTGCGAATGATGACCGTATGACCAACTGGCAATTTTTCAAATTGTACGGCCACAAGAACCGGGTTTTGCCCTGCGAAGTTTTCGCGTTTCATATACCATTTTTTGAGGGTGTATTCCTCAACGCGGACCACTCGGGCCCACCATGCGACGCTTTGCCCATCCTCGAGAGGAATCTCGACTTTGATCAAGTCCGATAAATGTGGCGCTTGGTCGCGATCAATAACAAAGGCCAGGCCGGTGGTGGAAATGTCGATGAAAATCGTCGTGTGAGTGTTGCCGAACTCGTCTTCGCGGGCAAATCGAATGTACCGATTGTCCGTCGGTTGCAGCGTATAGCGAGGGGATCGTGCTACGAATTTTCGAGCTTCTGACATAAGCCTCCGCATGAGTTCGTCAGTTCTCTAACTCGGAATTTTCGACGCAAACCTTGATCGGCGGGCTCTCGACTGGTCATTTTTTGACTAGGCAGTTTTATAGCTCAACTGCATAGTGAATATTTACGATTAGAGACGGACATCCATGAAGAAGCACAACTTACGTCGAGCTCAGAAAATGCGCCTCGTTTTGTACGCCGGCGGGCACACAACGGGTAATAAACGAATTCACTTGGCGCTTTCAAAAATTTTAGGTCGTAAGGCGCGATCGTTCACTTATGTTCCGTCATCGCACGAAAACGGCGAGTATTATTTTCGCCGCATTCGCCGGCGTTATGCCCAATATGGTTTTAAAAAATTTCGATATTTTGCGGTCGACAGCGACTTTTTGATGCGCGAGATGCGCGAGGCTCTGAAAAGCGACGTGATATATCTTGCCGGCGGCAACACCTTTTACTTTCTTAAGCATTTGCGCGAAAGCGGTTTTTTGGAACGGTTGGCACGATTTGCCGCGCGCGGGGGGGTGGTCGCAGGCTTGAGCGCCGGCGCTATCATAATGACTCCGACAATCGACCTTGCGGGTTATCCGCCGCCCGATGCTGATATCAACGAAGTAAAACTAAAAAATTGGCGGGGACTCGGGCTTGTTGATTTTGAATTTCTGCCTCATTTTAGCAACTCCAGGCAGGCGAACACGGCGCTTTTTCGTTACTCCCGTAAGACGAGTCGTCTGATTTTTGCCGCACCTGACGGCAGTGGTATCGTAGTTAATCGTGGCGAGTTGCAAATCTTTGGTCCGCTTTATATTTTTTACCGGGGTAAGAAGGTTCGGCTCGGTTAATTGTTCAACAATTGCACTTTGCCTTGCCTTTTCGCCCGCGTTTGCCTAATTGTTTGCCAATTCAGAAATCAGAAAAAAAGTAATAAGCGCGGAAGGGGTAAGGTCTGCGTCTGTTAACGGTCCGGTTTGTTCTATTAGCGGGGATTCTAGCTTCGGTCACGGCGTTGGCGCGAGGCCAATACCCTTGTGCGAAGATTCTTGCCGCAAAGTCCGACTCTGCCTATACGGAAGGGCGCGCACTCGATGTCGCACTGAAAGACACGCCGAGTGGTCAAATCGTTTACCAAAAGCTCCAACAAGCATTGGCCGTGAACCCTACAACCTATTCTGATTTAGAGCGCCTATTTAAAAACAAGGATGCGACCGTTCGCGACTTTGTGGGATTTATAATCCAAGATCGGGCGCGCCTGATCGCGCTTATTGATAGTCTGATGAATCAAATTTCGCCCACAGATCGGGTCGCCCAATTGTTGCGCCATGTGCGCAGCATGCTGACGAACGACGGTGGTCCGCGCAACGAAAGGCTGCATCAAATTATTCAATGGTACGGTGATAGGCCGTGGAAAACTCGTGAACAAGACAGTCATCTCGTCGCCTTTTACATGACCAATTATACGTATATTTCGGAAGTGATGACGGCACTGGAGCTTCGCGGTTTGGTCTACTCAAATGTGCATATTAGCAGCTTAATTCCTCCAGATAAATTGCCGGCCTTCGAAGAGTATCTTGAAAAGCGCGGCAAGTCGCAGCTGTTGCGGTATGAATTGGATGCCGTGACCTACGATAAGCGTCGTAATGAAATGACCTGGTATGAGGTCAAGCACTACAATCAAAAATTTGAACGAAAGCATAGGTTAAGCGAAATTGGCCAACGGGCTCAAAAGCTGCAAAAGGTTATGAACGCAATACGGAATTGCCCAGATTTAAAAGGTATTTTTCCGTCAAAAATTGTTATTCGCTACGTGATTCGGGGTGCTGGCATCGGAGTGGAAGCGCAAAAAATCGCGTTGCAGAAATATGGGGTCGTCGTCGACGATCGGGGTGTCGAAAATTTCAATTCACAATTTGGTGTTGCTAGCCGTAGTGCAGCCGGGTTTTGAAGACCTCGCCGCAACTGAAATTGCTGAGAAATTTCCCGATTTGGCCGCTCAGCTGTCGGAATCTCAGCGAAAGACCTGGTTTATTCGCGGCGGAGTTCAATTGAATGTACCCCCCAAGGTTGTGCCGGAGTTGCACTATCGATTGAAAACTCCGACGTCGATTCGAGAAAGACTTTACGAGTTCAAGTGTCGGGACTTTCCGAAATTGTACAACAAGATTCAGTCACTGAGGTGGCGTGAGCACTTAGTTGGCGATGCATTTGAACTTTCGGTCACGGCCGAGAAATCGCGTCTTGGCAACGAGAAGCGAATTGTCGAGGCGGTGACAGAGGGGATTCGTCGGTACTTTTCAAAACAACCGCCGAAAAAACCGACGCTGCCATACGCGCACAAAATTTATGTGCGGTTTGCAAACGACGTGTGCACGATCTCGCGCGACTTGACGGGGGCCCCATTGTATCAGCGCGGTTACAAGCAGATGTCAGCGATCGCCCCCATACGCGAAAATTTAGCGGCGGCATTGTTTTTTGCGTTATGGCGATCGAGCGGTGTGGGCTCTATCTCTGGGCGCGAAGGTTTCGATATTTTGATTGACCCCATGTGCGGGAGTGGGACGTTCCTCCTCGAGGCTCACTTGTTCGATCAAGATCTGCGGCGGGCGATTGCCAGCCCCGAGGGTGTTCGTGATTTTGCATTTTTGCACGACGCGCGCTGGGCGACCGATGAGGCATTGAAACCGGCGTCGGTTCGCGGCGCGGTTGCCGATACGAGCGAAGTTCGTTGCCGCCCAACTCAATTTGTTGGATTCGATCAGAATGCGCGGGCGGTCAAGTCCGCTCGCCAATCTTTGGCGAATTTGCATGTCAAAAACCCCGATGCCTGGACATTTTTTAAGTGCGATTTATTTTCGCCTGAATTTTCGAAATTGCTCGCCAGCGTAGTCGGCGATGAAAAGTCGGCGAGTGGCAAGGCGCGGTCGGTGGCGTTTATCATCAACCCGCCGTATGGAGAACGACTTTCGTTGCCGATGCCGCCGGCAAAATACTACCCGCACTTGCTTGCGCGCTTGGCGGAGTCGGCGAGTTCAAACGTCAAACTATTCGGTGTTGTTATCCCCCAATCATTTTCTCACCATGTGCCGAAAAAATGCGGCCAATTTCGGTGTGTGCAAGCGATCGAATTTGAAAACGGCGGAATTGCCGTACAGTTTCACATTTATCGACGGTCGTCAGCCGAAGCGTGAAATAAACGAACAACGACGGCACAGTTCTTCGTGGAGTTTGCCGCGATCAAAACCGTCGCGCAGTCGACGGGCGCGATCATTACTAAGAATGCGCATGAGTTCGCCGTCTGGTGAATCGATGCCGATTTTGCCGAGCGGGATTCCGGCCTCTTTGTCCAGACAGCAGGGGACAACCGTTCCATCCGCCAATATCGAGAAATGCGTCCTGAGCGCATGGCAATGACCTTCGGATTGCAACCGCGGGCGTTCGAGGTTCGGCCATTCAAAGCGCGAGTCAAAATGCAAATATAGGCGACCGAGAATTCGATATGATTTGCGCGTACCAACGTCGATTTCGCGTGGCGGTTGAAATTTAAATTCGTCACGGATTGGATCTAAAAATTTGCGATTTCCGTCGGCGGTGGCTTCGGCTGAACCGATATTCCACAGGCGATAGTTGATGTAAAGATCTGGACGTCGGTCGAACGCGAGGCGAGAGAAACTGAAAATCCGTTTCATATAATTGTCAAAGCCAGCGTCTCGCTTGTCAGGAGTTTGCCGTGTGTTGGCCGGAAAACTTTGCAGAGAAAAATTAATTTGACGAATAATCGGATGCAAAAGTACGTCGGCGCGCGAGTGGCCATGCGCCAGGCCATAATCGAGGAGGGTTCCGTTCGTGGTCAAATGGATCGGAACCGCGCGTGCCGCGCAGATCTCAACAAATTTTTCGAATTCGGGGTGTGCGAGCGGTTCACCCATTACGTGAAAGGTCACCTCGTCGACAAGATCTTTTGATTCGTCAATCACGCGATTGAAAAGTGCCAGAGACATACGCTCAGCCGGTCGCTCCACTTCGGGGCAAAAATCGCACTGTAAGTTGCAAATGTTTGAGATTTCAATATAGGCGCGTTGAAAGTGCATGGAGTTGGTTGGCATGAGTCGCTGAGGGACAGGCATAACACTTTTATATCTACTGCGCGACACTTAGATCTTCTGCCGTTGTGAGGAGTCGAGCGCGACGGCCGTGATGATGATGCAACCTTTAAAGACCATCTGATAAAAACTTGAAATGCCAAGTAGGTCCATGCCGTTGTTGAGTGCGGCCATAATGAGTGCGCCAATCAGTGACCCCGTGACGCTGCCCGTGCCGCCGCGAAGACTGGTGCCGCCAATCACAACAGCGGCAATGGCGTCGAGCTCGAACAAATTGCCGGCATTCGGGTCGGCGCTGTTGAGTCGCGAACAGAGGAGTACTCCCGCGAGGCCGGAGAGCGCACCCATGATAGTATATACCCCAAAAAGTGTGCGGCGGATTCGCACCCCGGCCCAATAGGCGGCGCGCTGATTGGACCCGATGG
>DAIDJH010000008.1 GCA_027451425.1 Bdellovibrionales bacterium
TTCCGCTGGTTCGCGCCCGCTCACCGCACGCACGGTCGGCGTGATTGCTTTGGGCAATCCCCGTATCCCCAAAACGTTGTGCAAATAATAGCGTAGATAGTTCACCACAGGATTTTCGTCGCCCATCTCGCTGAACGTACAGCTACGTCCCACATCGAACAACGAAAAAATGTCTCAAGTTGAGACTGTGGCTGCCGATGAGTGCTTCGAACGTCAGGACGCACGAGTTCGCGCCCCGGCGTCAACACGTAGGAGCCACAGAATGGACCAATCGAAGAAAATCGCGACCATCGATGTCAACACCGTAAACAAAGCTGAACCTGTACGTGAAATTGAATTCGAGCCCATCGACTGGCGCACCGCTTTTCTTGATGAACACCACAGCTGCCCACTCTGTGGGAGCGAACTTCTACTCACCAATGTGACCCATTTTGTCGATCAAAAAGTTCGCGAAGAGGCCTTTTGCGAATCGTGTAACATCCGCACGCGACACGCCGATCACTCACTGCAATAATCTTTCAACGCATTGACCACTGCTTGCGCGACGGTTTTGTTCATACCCGAAACGGACGCAATTTCATCTATACTGGCCAAGGCGATTGCCTCGACCGAACCAAAATGTTTAAGTAGCGCTAATTTTCGTTTATCACCGAGCCCGTCAATTTCATCAAGTCGGCTGTGAAAAAGCGCTTCGTCACGCAACTTTCGATGATAAGTGATCGCGAAGCGATGGGCCTCATCCCGCAGCGCCACTAAAATTTTAAGGGCCTCGCTATTGACTGCGAACGTCACGGGATTCGAACGTCCCGGCAAAAAAAACCGCTCTTCGGAGTGGCGCACATCTTGTTCGTGAAACTCGCCTTCTGCACGCGCTTTAGCGAGCCCCACACACGGGATATCTTCGCGCCCAAGTTCTTTGAGCGCTTTCAGAGCCATACCAAGCTGTCCCTTACCGCCGTCGATCACGACAAGTTGCGGATCGTCGTATTCGGTGTGCCGAAACCTTCGTTCCAGCACTTCTCTCATCGACGCAAAATCATTCGAGCCTTCAACCGTGCGAATTTTGTAGCGACGGTAGTCGGACGGTTTTGCCTGCCCTTCTTCGAATACCACTTGCGACGCGACAGTCTCTTTTCCTTGAAAATTAGAAATATCAAAACATTCGATACGCAGCGGGAGTAAGCGCAAATGGAACTTCGCTTGAATTTCTTCGAGGATGCGCGTGACGTTTGTTTGCTTGTTCACATGATCGTGAAAATGGCTCTCAGCGTTTTTTTCGGCCATCTCCATCAACTTCTTCTGTTCACGATCGAGGGCATGAATGAACTGCGCCGGCTTTTGATTGCGGCTCACAAAAACTTCGCGCATCAGCTTGTAAATGTCTTCACTCAAATCCGCTGGTAATACAATTTGATCGGGCACGACGTTTTCGGCGTAGTATTGATTGAGAAACGATGTCATCCACTCTTTCGGGTCTTCATTCTCGTCATGCGGGTTAAGCTTCGGCACAAACTGCGGCCGATTCCCAATCACCCGCCCCGCACGAATGTGCAGTGTCTCAATCAGGGTGCCGCGTTCGTCGCCAAAAAATGCCACGACGTCTTGATCGAGCTCTTCTTTGGCGCTCACCACGATTTGTTTTTCTAAAACCGCGCGAATGGCTTCGATACTATCGCGAAGCTTCGCCGCGGCTTCGAATCTCTGCTCTTCCGCCGCCTGCTTCATTTTTTTTGTCAGTTCCGCCACAACCTTCTTGTTTTTGCCGCGCAAAAAATCGAGCGCATTTTCGACATCCAAAGCATATGATTTTTCATCGACGAGGTTCACACACGGCCCCGAGCAGCGCCCGATTTGGTAGGTTAAACATGGCCGCGTACGCGCCCTCATAAAACCATCGGTGCAGTCGCGAATACGAAACGTGCGATTTAAAAATCGAATGGTTTCTCGAACAAAAAGCCCCGATGTGTAGGGGCCGAAATAAAGCGCGCCGTCGGGTCGCACTCTTCGATCCAAATAAAACCGCGGGAACGAATCCGCCATACTCGCGCGCACGTAGGGGTAAGCCTTGTCATCTTTTAAGCGGATGTTGTACCGAGGTTTGTATTTTTTTATTAGCGATGCCTCGAGAAGAAACGCCTCTACCTCGGTCTTCGTGACAATGTAGTCGATGTGTTCGATTTGCGCGACAAGATACTGTGTTTTGGGGCTCACGTTTTTGTGATCGTTAAAATACGAACGCACGCGCGCTCGTAAATCCTTCGCCTTGCCGACATAAATCACCTTTTCGGAGTGTGACTTCATCAGGTACACCCCTGAGTGATTCGGCAACTCACGCACTCGTATTTTTAGATTTTCAATTCGATCGTTTGCGGTCATTCCGTGCCCTGCCCGTCTACCATTGGCGTCAGCACATTATGCCACTTTTTCAAAAATCATCAAAGGCGATCATCCACGGTTCGGCGAATTCGACTTGCACGCAATCGGCGAGAGCGATCGTAAATCAGCCAGACGGCAAGGGCTGCCGGCAGACTCATCAGCCAGAGGCCCATTTCAGCGTCGCCATCAATCACCAAGATACTACAAGTCGAGATGGCGATTCCGGCATATAACAAGACATGACTCGTCTTCATAAGACTATCTTCTGCAATACAGATGCCAAATGAGTATTGTTTATGATCCTTGAAAGTTAAGAGAAATCGTCTAAAAAATAGGCAGGCCCCGCCGAGGGGAGCAAATTGTTATGCCATCTGGATTTTAAGCGATGTCCCCGCCACTGACAGTCGCGGCGTTCACGTCGCCGACTTCACCCTCGCGTAGGCCCAGTTCAACCAACTCTAGCCGTTTGATTTCGTCTCGAACTTTGGCCGCTTCTTCAAATTCAAGATCCGCCGAAAGTTTCTTCATTTTCCGACGGAGTTTTTCGATTTCAAGATTCACTCGATTGGCGTCGCCATTGAATTTTTCAATTTGTGCCGAGACCTTTTGGGCAGCGCCCTTGATTTTCTCGTCGACAAGTTCAAAACCGTAGACTTGGGTCAAGTCTCCTTGGATTTTTTTGCGTATGGTCTTCGGAGTAATACCGTGCGCTTCGTTATATTCCATCTGGATTGTGCGGCGACGTGAGGTCTCATCCATCGCTTTTTTCATCGAATCCGTTACACGGTCGGCGTAGAGAATCACCATGCCATTCTCGTTGCGCGCGGCACGCCCGATGGTTTGAATGAGTGACCGTTCGGAGCGCAAAAACCCTTCTTTATCGGCATCGGTAATAGCGACTAAACTCACCTCGGGCAAATCGAGCCCTTCACGCAAAAGATTGATACCGACCAAAACGTCGAAGACGCCGAGCCGTAAATCCCGTAAAATTTCTGTCCGCTCTAGCGTTTCAATATCCGAATGCAGATACTTCACCTTCACGCCGAGCGACTCATAGTATTCGCAAAGATCTTCGGCCGATCGTTTTGTCAGCGTTGTAATAAGCACCCGCTCTTTTTTCTTTGCGCGACTACGTATCTCTTTGAGCAAATCGTCGACTTGATGAGTGACCGGTCGCACCTCGACAACGGGGTCGAGCAAGCCCGTCGGCCGAATGATTTGCTCCACCAACAATCCGGCGCTTTTTTTCAACTCGTATTCTCCCGGAGTCGCTGAAACGTACACTACCTTATCCGTCATTTTTTCAAATTCTTGAAAATTAAGGGGGCGGTTGTCGAGCGCCGATGGCAGGCGAAATCCGAATTGCACAAGCGTCTGTTTTCGTGCCCGATCGCCGCGAAACATTCCGCCAATTTGCGGGACGGTCACGTGACTTTCATCAATGATCGTCAAAAAATTTTTCGGAAAATATTCGATCAGCGTCGGTGGCGGCTCGCCAGGCGCGCGGCCAGTGAGGTGACGAGAGTAATTCTCAATTCCCGAGCAAAAGCCCATCTCCGAAAGCATTTCGAGATCCAGAAGCGTGCGTTGCTCAATTCGCTCCGCCTCGACAGGCATGATCTGATCGCGATAATACTGAATGCGATCGCGCAGTTCATCGCGAATGGTTTCAATCGCTGTTTTAATTCTCTGCGCCGAGGTCACATAGTGACTGCCGGGAAAAATCTCAACCTCATTCAAACTTTCAATCACCATGCCCCGAAGCGGATCGACCCACGACAATTTCTCAATAAAGTCACCGAAAAACTCCACCCGGACCACGCGCTCTTCTTCATAGGCGGGATGCACTTCAACGACATCGCCGCGAACACGAAACGCGCCCCGCTGAAAATCGATGTCTTTACGGCGATATTGAATTTTCACAAGCTCGCGCAAAAAGTCATCGCGTCGCATTTTTGCATTGGCATGAAGTTTAATCGTCATCGTTTCATATTCTTCGGCACTGCCAATACCGTAAATGCACGAAACGGAGCTCACGATCACGACATCATCGCGCGAAAAAAGCGAACGCGTGGCCGAATGGCGCATGAGATCGATCTGTTCGTTAATCGCCGAGTCTTTTTCAATGTACGTGTTGGTCGAGGGAATATACGCTTCGGGCTGATAGTAATCGTAATAAGAAACAAAATATTCGACTGCGTTGCGCGGAAAAAACTCTTTTAGCTCCACGTACAGTTGCGCCGCTAGTGTTTTGTTGGGCGCCAGCACAAGAGCGGGGATTCCCAATTGCTGAATGACATTTGCCATCGTGAACGTTTTGCCCGAACCCGTGACACCGAGAAGCGTCTGGTGATTGATACCCTGGCGAATATGTTCAACAATTTGCTCGATCGCCCTCGGCTGGTCCCCCGTCGGCTTATATTCGCTAGTCAGTTGAAATTTTCGCTCTTTTTTCTTCATGAGATCAGTATACACCAGAGGCTCTAAACTGGCAGGCCTGCTAGAGTTGGGATTTGTCGACTTCCCAAAACGATCCTTCAGGAGAATCCTGAACCAAAACTCCCATTTTGGTGAGTTCGCCACGAAGTTCATCGGAGCGCGCATAGTTCTTTTCTAGGCGTGCACGCGAGCGTTCAGCGACCAGACCGTCAATTTGCGCGCGATCGAGTTTTTTTCTTTGCAAAATCATGTCGTCAAGTGAGCGTAAAAATGAATGCGGCTCCTCTTGAAAAAGAGCCATCATCTCGCCTTGCTTGCGTAGCCAAGAATAATACACTTCACCGACCGCCTGCTGCTCAGGTTTCACTTTGCCCGGCGTGCGGCAAAGCGCATTGAACACGCGCATCAGCTCATACAATGCCGCCAGCACTTCAGGAGTATTGAAGTCGTCATCGAGCGATTCCGTGATTTTTTCATTGGCTTTTTTAAGCGCATCTTCAAACGCCACTGAGAGCGGCACTAGCGAATGTCCTGACTTCTTCAATTTGTCCGCCAGCGCTAAACTTGAATAAAATCGCGCCAAACCCGAAATCGCCCGCTCAATCTGCGTCTGTGAAAAGTCCACGTGGCTGCGATAGTGCGACGAAAGAATCATAAACTTCAAAGTTTCAGGATTATATTCTTGCATAAACGATCGGCCGGTTCGCACATTGCCCAATGATTTCGACATTTTTTGATTCGAAAAAACGAGCATATTATTATGCATCCAGTAGCGAGCGAAAATTTTGCCGCTTCTCGCTTCACTTTGGGCAATTTCATTTTCATGGTGCGGAAAGGTCAAATCAAGGCCGCCGCCATGGATGTCGATTGTGTCACCCAAAAGCGACGAGGCCATGCATGAGCACTCAATGTGCCATCCTGGACGCCCCGTTCCCCACGGTGACGGCCACGATGGTTCACCCGGTTTTGAAGCCTTCCACAACGCAAAGTCCGCGACGTGACGCTTTTGCTCGTTGATGTCGACGCGCGCGCCAGCGATAAGTTCATCCAAATTTTTATTTGAAAGCTTACCATAGCCGGCAAAATTTGAGACGGCGAAATAGACATCCCCACCCGAGATATAGGCCTTGTCCAATTTTATTAAATCTTCGATGAATGCGACAATTTGCGGAATATACTGTGTCACGCGCGGATTGTGACTGTGCTTTTTCAAGCCCAACGCGCGAAAGTCTTTTTCAAATTCAGCGATGAAGGTTTCAGCAACTTCATTGGCCGCCCGCCCATCTTTCTTGGCGCGGTTGATGATTTTATCGTCAACATCGGTGTAATTGTAAACGAAATCGACTTCGTAACCGGCGCGCTCAAGCCAATTGCGCACGAGATTAAAAAAAATCGCGCCAAAAAAATTGCCGATATGGAGAAAATCATAAACCGTCGGGCCGCACACGTACATTTTCACGCGTCCTGGCTCGAGCGGAATAAATTCCTCTTTTTTTCGCGTCAGCGTATTATATATTTGCAAACTCATAGCGCCAAAACCTGGTCGGCGCGCTCGATGAGCGTTGATTTTTCAATTAATGGTACAAGAATTTTAAGTTCCGCTCCATGCGGCCTACCAACTATTGCGACACGAATCGGCATGAAAAGATCTTTGCCCTTCACGCCACGATTCGTTTTCACTTTATCCTGAATCGCCGAAAATTCAGCTTCCGACAAATATGCGGCGGATCCACACAATTGAAGCTGCGCTCGCCACTCCTCAATTACGCCCCGAGACGACGGCCATTTGAGCGTGTCTCGCGCCTCATCGTTCAACTGAAGCGGCAATTTGGCGAGTGGCCGATACAATTCGACCGCATCACTCAAAACTTCCATCGACGTTTTAAAAACTTGCAACGAACGATCACGCCAACCCGCATCTTCAGGGAGTTTCAACCCGGCGCGCACGAGAAACGGCTCAACCTGGTGCCACAGCTCATCGTGCGGTAAAGCGCGCAAATGTTGCGAATTCACCCATTTCAATTTTGCTTCATCAAATACTGCGGCGGCGGGATGAAGCCGATCCAAAGAAAACTGTTCGACGAGTTCTTGCATCGAAAGAATTTCTTGAGATTTTGGCGAACTCCATCCGAGAAGCGCAATAAAATTGCTTAAAGCCTCGGGCAAATAACCCCGCTCACGATATTCGTTAACGCTGGTGGCGCCATGCCGTTTCGAAAGTTTTTGCCGATCGGGGCCAAGTATAATCGACAAATGCCCAAACTGCGGAGGAGCCCATCCAAACGCTTCATAGATCATGAGCTGCCGAAGCGTATTTGAAAGGTGCTCTTCGGCGCGAAGCACATGGCTGATTTTCATGAGGGCATCGTCAATGACGCAGCAAAAGTTGTAAACCGGCATGCCCCCTGATCTCAGCAATACAAAATCACCGACCATATCCGATGGAAATTTCACCTCACCTCGTACAAGGTCATGAAACGCATATTCGCGAGTTAAATCGGGGACGCGAAACCGTACAGTGGGCTTAACGTCGCCTTCAGCCATTTTCTTTTCGGCATCTGTAAGCGACCAATCCCGATACGGGCTTACAACTTGATGGGGGCGGCCGGCGCGCACCGCTTCTTCGCGCTGGCGCTCAATTTCTTCGTCAGTCAAAAAACAATAATACGCCTTACCTTCTTTTAAAAGCCGATCTGCATGTTCGCGATAAATCGAACGCCTCTGGCTTTGGCGGTAAGGTCCGAACAGCCCACGATCTCTAAGCGTCTTAGCATCGACCCCTTCTTGATACTCATAGCCGAGCCACTGCAAATCAGCGAGCTGCATTCTCATGGAGTCTTCGGTTGAACGCTCTTCGTCCGTGTCTTCAACCCGCAAAATAAAATCGCCGCCGCTTTGGCGCGCAAAAAGATAACAGTAAAGTGCTGTGCGGGCTCCACCGACGTGAAGATACCCCGTCGGGCTCGGTGCAAATCTTGTACGGATGGAACTCATGAGGACACGCCCTAAACTCTGGTTTACTCGGCTGATTCAATATAACGAACCATATCCTCTTCAGTTTTGAGCTCAGATTCACCTATTGATAATTGAAGTTCTCGAAATAAGTACCCGCGCGCGAGTTCAAGCATCTTCTTCTCGCCGTGGCTAAGCTCTTTTTCCCCACGCAAAAGATAAAGGTCGCGAAAAACTTCGGCAATCTCATATACGGAGCCAGTTTTGATTTTTTCCATGTATTCGCGGTAACGCCGATTCCACGTTTGCTTGTCGATTTTAATATCTCGACGGCGAACGATAGACACAACTCTATCGGCTTCGGTCTTGGATATAATAGGGCGAAGCTTCGATTCAGAGCTATTGACCGGCACGAGCGCCGACACATTACTGTTAAACAGCTGAAAACGATAAAACGTCTGTCTGATGCCGCAGAGTTCTTTCGTTTCGATTGCTATGATACGGCCAACGCCACTCCCTGCGTATACCGCATTGTCCCCAACATTGAATTGAGCCATTCCACCCATCCTTTGTGGAAGCATGTATATCATTTTTGACACGACTTATCAATTTTAAGAGACGAGATTTGTCCGTCTCTTGAAATAATTTCGCAATCTGACGCGCTTAATTTGAATAAACGATAGCAAATGGTTGCCGGCTATCTGTATTCCCCATTGGAACATTCTTGCCAGCCACCACGATTGTCACGGCACCACCCTGTGCGGCAACATCCTGCGGAATAACGACTTGGCGGACGTTATCAACTTCGCTTGTACTTCTGTAAACTTGACCGCCGACGTCTACTTCTAATTCGAGATTATTCACAAGTGCCGCAGCTGCCGTCGGTGAACCTGGATAATCGGTATAAACCAGTGTCACCTTGCGCGTGCCGGCGGGAGCTTGATATCGGCGAGACTCACCCGTACCCACTCCATCTGTTTCATCTTGCACGTTCAAGCTATCGGTCACAACATTGGCTACGTCCACGCGACCGTACCCTTCATCCCCGTTCGGAGCTCGTGTCAAAATTTCTTGGCCTTTGGATTTGCCAATAGCGCCAAATTCGCCCGGATACAAATCGTCAGCCGTATGAATAAGGATGGCCTTTATCAACGCCGCAGACGGTGATGGAATAGAGGAATTCAGCAAATACTGGCGAACCACTGCGACGGCGCCTGCCGTGAGTGGCGTTGCCATTGAAGTGCCACCTGACCAACAGTAGTTTTGGTTGAATCGGCCCCAAAGCGTCCCGGCACCGGGGTCGTGCGAGCAATCAGAAAGGATGTTCGTTCCCGGAGCAACAACATCAGGCTTGATTCTGCCGTCCGCTGTCGGGCCACGCGATGAAAACGGCGCAAGTCCATTGGGGTTATCCGACAAGCCTGACCGAGCCAATGGCCCTGTTGGCCACGGACACGTGATTTTGCTAGTTTTAGGATCTTTGCGGCAACCCGCTTCACCGACGACAATCTGCAATCCTTCTTTGGGAACATAGTTCTTCGAGGCGCCAACCGTAATGACATCTTTCGCTGTCGCCGGCGTAGTAACAGAGTCTGGATCCACCCGCCCACTACCATTCGAGTCAACTCCAGAATTCCCAGCTGCGACTAAAATCACGAAATTGGGGTGTTGCCAGATAAATTGGTCAAATGCAGCGGCTTGCGCATCGTACATCCCAGGGGTGACGTTGACGGCTCCCCAAGAGTCGGAGTGAATCCGCGCACCTTGGTCATAAGCCTCTTGGAACATCGTCGCGATATCGCTTGGCGGAGTGAGAGTTTGGTATTTGGCCGAATAGAGACTCTGCATAAGAAGTTCAGCACCGTAGGCTCCGCCGTGGACCAATCCGTTCGAAAGTGCACCTTGCCCAACAATGGAACCCGAAACGTGCGTTCCATGCCCGATTGGATCCGCCCACGTTGTCGACGCAAGACCATAAATAATTGTTTTATACAATACGTTACTGAAATCTGCCGACAATGTTGAAAAATCACCGGTATCAAGCCCCGTATCGCCAACCGCGACAAGTTGCCCCTGCCCGCTCAAACCGGACTTCCAAGCGGCATCGAAATTCATAACCTTTGTCCCAGTTTCGTAACCCGTCAGTTGAGAAAGGTGACCGAGAGTCGATGGAACCTGTGGCTTTGCGTCGCCATCTACTGAGTAGTCAAGAATCTTCGCCTGTGGTTTCTCAGCCACCCATTCGACGCCATCAATGTGGGCAATGTCGATGGCTTTCGTCCGCGATACGCGAACGACCACCACACGAGAAGTGTTTTCAACAATTTGTGCACCCAATTTTTTTAAAGCCGCCACAACTTCATTTTGTGAATCAAGTAAATAAACGTTGAGAAGGGCAACTGGATTTTGATTGGCGACATTCACCGATTCAAGTTCTGGGCTCATTTTAAAGACGGCTTGATATCGGGTAAATCCTTGAACATTCACATCCGCATTTTGCAAATTTGCGAGAGTCGCTTGAGTTGCACGAACGATGTAGGCATCGTCGGGAACGTAGCGAAGAAGGCTCATTCCGCGCGACTTAAGCGCGGCTCTTTCTTGTCGATCAATTGGGCGCTTAAATTGCAAAATGTAGTGTCCCGGCTTTTGATTTTCTTCCGACATTAGGGAGTCCGTAATCGGCGGGATCGCCAATCCACGCATTGCAAACTGACCAGCACGCAGTCTAAGAATTGAGCCCGCTTGTGCGACTGCACTCACACTCAACATCACAGCCGCGCCCATGACAATGGTTAAGCTCTGTACAACAGTTGCCTTACCCTTCCCCATTTGCCCCCCTCACCTGAAACTTTTTGATGTCTTATTGACCGCCCCCCGGCAGTCAAAAATTGTGCGGCTATATGAGCATGACGTTAGTCCAGAACACTAGAAATTTTTTACAATTCCTGTAACGCAAGGCGACTCACGATGCTTTGCGCCAGTGCGCTAACGTATGATGAACAGTAAGAAATTCATGGTTGAATCACAAAAAAAGCATCAGAAAAACTTATCTAATCCATCATCAAGCCATGCATTTTGGGTGGGCCTAGGCATATTTTTTAGTCGCATTTCTGGGCTCATTCGTAATCGCGTCTTCGCCTATTACCTTGGCAACTCGGCGGCAGCGGGCGCTTTTCGCGCTGCCATGCGAATCCCCAACTTTCTACAAAATTTATTTGGTGAAGGCGTCTTGTCGGCCTCGTTCATTCCAGTCTATTCGAAGCTACTCTCGGATAAAGAGCAAAAACTTGCCGACCACGTCGCGGGAGTTGTCGGCGGACTTCTTGCCCTCGGCATGGCAGCTTTTGTTCTTCTCGGCGTTATACTGACGCCCGCCTTTGTTGCCATCGTAGCGCCTGGCTTCACCGGCGATACTCGGCAACTCACAATTGAGCTCGTGCGAATTTTATTTCCGGGCGTTGGACTTCTGGTGTTGTCGGCTTGGTGTTTGGGCATTTTGAATTCGCACCGAAAATTTTTTCTTTCATATGTTGCCCCCGTCGTGTGGAACGGCGCGATGATTGCGGCCCTGATCATTGGCGCCCTCTCGGCCCGAGGAGATTTTGCGCGACTAACAATTTATTTAGCGTGGGGCGCCGTCGTCGGCGCGCTTTTGCAATTTCTCGTGCAATTGCCGTTTGTCTATAAGCTTATGCACGGCTGGCACTGGTCTTTTGACCACCGCATTTCGCACGTGCGCGAGATTTTTCGCAACTCGATTCCGATTGTGATCAGCCGCGGGGTTGTACAGATGAGCGCCTACGTCGATGGCATTATCGGCAGTTTTCTTGGACCAAGCGCAGTCGCATGTCTGGCGTATGCACAGACGATTTATCTATTGCCGATCAGTTTATTTGGCATGTCCGTCGCCGCCGCCGAACTTCCCGAAATGTCGAGCGCCGATCACGATCATGCCGAAGGACATGAATACTTGCGAAAACGCATTGCTGTTAGTCAAAATCGAATGGCCTTTTTCGTTGTACCGTCAACGGTGCTCCTCATGTTTCTTGGAAATTTTGCTGTAAAAGCGCTCTACCAAACTGGACATTTTACTTACGATGACACTCTGTATGTTTGGTACGTCTTGATTGGCGCCGCAATCGGATTATCGGCATCGACGTGGAGCCGCTTGTACCAATCGGCCTTTTACGCTCTTCGCGACACAAAAACGCCGCTCAAGTTTGCCGTCGTGCGCGTGTTTTTGACAGCGTTTCTTGGGTGGCTATTTGCATTCCCCCTCCGCCATGCATTGAATTTCTTTTTTTTCAACTGGCTTGGCCTTGCTGTACCGCAACTTAAAAACATTCACCTCGGCATGGGAGCGGTCGGCCTAACCGCATCGGCAGGAATTGCCGCCTACGTGGAATTTGGCGGCCTCAAACATGTTCTCAAGCGAAAAATCGGCGGACTTGCATCGCCGTATTTATTTTTAACAAAAATTTGGATTTCGGCGTTGGCAGCCGCCGCCCTCGTCATCGCGCTTTCGCGAATTCATATGTCGTCGACTTTGCTTTTTCGCCTTCTCCGTGCTCACTATTTACACTACAACCTTACCTCGGCGTTTTGGCTCGCCATTTTTACCATTGCCTATCTGGCACTCACTTGGATTTTGAATGTTGATGAATCTCGGCGACTTGTTTTGCGTTTAAAATCAATAGGCCGGCGATAATTAAATCGGTCCGTAAAGCCTAACCAACAATTGATTTCGACTGTACGGCCAAAGAATCGCGGATGATTTCGTGCTCACGCGCCCGTAAATCCGGATCACGATCGAGGAGTTCACGCGCGGCGGTCCGAGCTTCCTGCAAAATCGTCATGTCACGAATGAGATTGGCCATGCGAAACCCGGGCAAACCCGATTGGCGGCGCCCCAAAAACTCGCCCGGACCGCGGATTTCAAGATCCGCTTCGGCGATTTTAAAACCGTCGGTTGTACCCGCAATCACATCGGCGCGATGTATCGCTTCTTCTGAAATTGCGTAACCGAGAATAAGCACGCAAAAACTCTTATGCACTCCACGCCCAACACGCCCGCGCAACTGATGAAGCTGCGACAAACCAAAGCGCTCGGCGTGTTCGATCACCATCAAATTGGCGTTCGGCACGTCAACGCCGACCTCCACAACGGTCGTCGAGACGAGAACCTGAATTTCGCCTAAACGAAACTTATTCATGACCGCATCTTTTTCTTCGTTTTTCATTTTGCCATGAAGAAGGCCGACGCGAATATCAGGAAACTTAGCCTGAATCGACTCGTACTCGGACACTGCGTTTTTGAGGTCAATTTTTTCGCTCTCTTCGACAAGCGGATAAATCACGTATGCCTGTCGCCCTTTTTGCACCTGTTCGTAGAGAAATTGAAAAACCTGGTCGCGTTTCGATGAGAACACCCGCTTTGTAACAATAGGCGATCGCCCCGGCGGCATCTCGTCGATTATCGAAACGTCGAGATCGCCGTAAACCGTCATGGCCAAGGTTCGCGGGATCGGCGTCGCCGTCATCACCAAAAAATGGGGTGAGATGCTTTTTTTCAAACGCATGCGCTGCTCGACTCCAAAACGATGCTGTTCGTCGATGACGGCAAGCCCGAGATTTCGAAACGAAACGCCGTCTTCAATCAATGCATGAGTGCCAATCAATAAATCGATTTCACCGTCAGCCAATCGCTCGCCAATTTCTTGTCGTTCGCGCGCATTCATGTTGCCAGTTAGGCACGCCACCCTCACATCGAGCGGGATCAAAAAATTCTCCGCCGTCTTATAATGTTGCTCGGCGAGAATTTCGGTCGGCGCCATCATCGCGGTTTGAAAACCGTTATCTTTTGCGACTAGGCTTGCGAGAAGCGCCACCAATGTTTTGCCGGAGCCCACGTCGCCTTGGACCAAGCGATGCATCGGGCGAGGCTCGCGCAAGTCGTTTTGAATTTCTTTAAACACTTTCAATTGTGATCCTGTCAGCCGAAACGGGAGCTTTGCAATTAAGGCCTCCACACGTGCCGAGGGTTTAACCATAGCGGGAGCGCTGTCGTTTCGACGGCCCAGTCGCCGCCGGGCCATGTGCAGCTCCATCCAGAAAAACTCTTCAAAAATAATCCGTCGCTGAGCCGGCGATCGATTGTGCAAAATTTCACCAGCCAAATCGACGGGTGGATCATGGATTTGCTTCAGCGCCTCGCCGCGAGTGGATAGATTGAATTTTTCACGAAGCCAGGCTGGCAACGCTTCAACAATTGGCACGCCTATCGCGGCCTGCATGAGCTTGCGAAGTTTCGCCGAACTCAACCCTTCGGTCTCGATATAAATGGGGATAAGTTGATCGGCAGATTTACCGCCGGCCTCATCGTCTTCGTAAACGACTTGCAAATCGGGGTGATGGAACTCGAGACGACCACGATAAAGCGTCACTCTGCCGGCGACGCGGACTCGCTCATGAACCGCGAACCGCTCAAAAAAACCTTTGTATGGTACGCGAAAAAATTTGCAGGCGATTCGCCCGCTTGAATCCGCCAGCACCACTTCGTAAATCCGCCGATGACTCTTACCGAGCGGCATGGACTTTACGGCCTGCACGCTCGCCTCTAGACTTACGACCTGCCCATCTTCAAGAGACGCAATGTTTCGAGCAGCTCGACGATCCTCATATGCCCGTGGATACCACTCGATCAAATCACCGACAGTCGCGATGCCGCGGCGGCGCAGAACGCTCGCCAGTTTCGGCCCAACGCCTTTCAGGTATTGAATATCGGTATCGATCCGCAAGAATTGCGAGCTGGGTTGCAATGCCATGAACGAATGCATAATCTGTAATTAATGGCGGAGCAACATAGTGAACGATACGTCAAGGTCCGGCTCAACTCGTTATACACGAAGGAGCCTATCCCGTTTGATTTGTACGTGCTCATTAATCAGAAGCAGATTCACTACCTTCGAGCTGGCGACATGCTGTCGAAAGAAAAGCTCGAACGTTTTGAAAACAAAGCCCCCGAAAGTTTTTTTGTACGCCTTGAGGATCGCCCGGCGTTCAAAAAATATGTGCGCGATAAACTGAATTCGGCCGTGCTCGACCCGCATGAAAAGGCTGTCATGCTCAGAGAAAGCTCTCTCACCCTTATCGAAGAGCTTTTTGAAAGCCCAGCCATCGATCAAGCACTCCAAGAGTCGAAAGAAGTCATTCAGCAATTTGTTGATTTGATGGAGGCCGAGCCCGACGCCATGGCGGACCTGGTCGGTCTTTCGAGCCATGACTTTTACACGTACACGCATTCACTGGACGTTGGAATTTACTCCCTTGGCCTTGCCAACGTCATGTCGTACACACGCGAACAATTGATCGAAATGGGGCAAGGCGCTTTGTTTCACGATATCGGCAAACGCCAAGTGAGCGTCGACATTATCACCAAGGATGGCCCACTCAACGATTTGGAGTGGGCGCAAATGCAAAAGCACCCCGAATATGGGCTGGCGATTTTGATCGATCATAAAGCATCGGAGGCAATTAAAGCCTGCAGTTTTGAGCACCACGAAAGCAGCGCGGGCAACGGCTACCCACAGCAGCTTCAGGCCAAAGAAATTCACCCTATGGCAAAAATTGTCGCGTTAACTGACACCTTCGATGCGCTCACGACTCAACGGTCGTACAATAAACCGATGAAACCATCGGCCGCACTGGAATTCATGCGCACCAAACTGGCCGGCCGCTATGACACCGATCTTTTGCGCGCAATGTACGAAGTTCTTTTCCGCATGGATGACCGCTTGAAACAAACCTCTTAGCTAAACGGCAAAACAAAGTATGAAACGAATAATATTTGCTGGTCTAATTGCAGTTATTGTGAGCACGCAGGCCGTTGCCGCGAGCAACACCACATCAACGACATCCGACAACGACGTATTGGGAGATTTCGCATCTGGCAATTCATCGTCGCGGTCAGATCAAGACGAGCCCTCCACTTCATCAGAAAAGAACTCACCCGACGGAGTTAACTTCTTCTACTCACGTGACAATGAAGGAGACACCACGTCTCACCTGGGCGGCGACCTCTACTTCGGCGACAACACTCATCTGGCAGTTTACGGCGAATCATCGGCTTACTCGGCAACATCAACCGGTGCCGCCGCCGCATCAACTCAAGCCAAAACATTTGATATTTCGCTTGGTACGGATTCACGAAAAACGTTTTCCGGCGGAGCCGAGTTCACCTACTTCGGCGCGGTCGACCAACTCACCGAAGATTCAGTACATGTCCCTCTAATTTGGAATCCGACAAAAAATTGGTCGCTTACTTTTA
>DAIDJH010000009.1 GCA_027451425.1 Bdellovibrionales bacterium
CCGATATCACGTCAGTCCGCAATGGCATCGGTTCTGACCCACGCATTGGCTACAACTTCACCTACCCTGGCGTGGGGTACGGCGGTTCGTGCTTTCCGAAAGACGTCAAAGCGCTTAAGCAAACAGCATTTGAGATTGGCGCTGAACATTCGATTCTCGACGCGGTCGAAGCTGTGAATTTAAGTCAACGCGCTTATTTCATCAAAAAAATTGAAAAACATTTTGGCAATGCCGCCAACTCTTTGCGTGGCAAAAAATTCGCGGTTTGGGGTTTGAGTTTTAAACCCGAAACGGATGACATCCGCGAAGCTCCCGCGCTTGAAATCATCACTCACCTTCTTCACGCCGGAGCTCACGTCGCTGCGTTCGACCCGATTGCCGGCGATAATACGCGTGAGTATTTTTCAGCGCAACACGATGGCGCAATCGATATTTCACATCTTAAAATTTGCAATGATCAGTATGAGCCGCTTGAGCAAGCTGATGCCCTTTTACTTTTGACGGAATGGAAGCCTTTTCGCTCACCCGATTTCGAACGCATCAAATCGCAACTCAAAGCCCCCATCATTTTTGACGGACGAAATCAATACAGTTTAGATCAAATGCGCGAGCTGGGATTTAAATATTATTGTGTCGGGCGGCCAACGGTTTAGCGGCCTGCACCAAACAGCACGACAGTCACCGTCCGAAACACTATCTCAAGATCGAGATCGAATGAGTAATTTTTAATGTAGAATAATTCGTATTGTAACTTTTCGCGCGCGTCGTTTTCAGATGCCCCGTAAGGGAACATCACTTGCGCCCAACCGGTGAGCCCCGGCTTCACGAGGTGACGAAAATCATAAAACGGAATTTTCTCTGAAAGCTGCCGCGTGAATTCGGGACGCTCCGGTCGCGGACCAACGAAACTCATATCCCCGACCAAAATATTCCAAAGCTGCGGCAACTCGTCGATTCGCGTTTTGCGAATGAACCGGCCAATGCGCGTGACGCGTGCGTCTTTCGCTGACGCCCATACCGCCCCTTCTCTTTCCGCATCTCGGCACATCGAACGCAACTTCCACATTGTAAAATCTTTGCCATCAATCCCCACCCGAGTTTGTTTAAAAAACGCCGCCCCATGTGATTCAAGTCGAACCAGCAACGCCATAAACATCACAATGGGAGCCGCGACGATCAGAAGCAGTGTCGACAGCATGATGTCCGTCACCCGCTTCATACGTACCGACATGGGGCTATGAAGAATCGAGAAGCCCTCGCTAAAGGCAAACCACGCGTCGTCAAGAGAGTGCACCGGAATTTTGCCGCAATAAAACTCATAAAAGCTTTGCAAACTCAAAACCACCAGGCCTCTCAGGCGCGCCTTCATAAGAAGATTTGTCAGCGTTTCGGGAGCGTGCGTACCGACAATAACCCCCGTCCAATCTTGCCGCAAAATCATCGGAATCTCACTTGGCGACAGTGAGAAATCGCGAAATTCCAAGTTGGCGCGAAAATCCACACGTTGCAAATCGGTTTTTAATAGCTCGTAATGATTGCGGTCACCGATAAAAAGCCATGTCTGCTTTTCGCGCCGTGACCGCTCCCACTTGTCTATCAAATATCGAATGGCCATTGAAATTGGCACAAAGAGAATAATCGTGCCGAGAAACACGCCCCGGCCGAACATCCCACGCGCTTTTTCCGTGAAAAAGAAAAATGATGCGAACGACAACAGCGCACAAAGTGCCGTGCCGAGAATCAGGCGCAACGGCGAAAAGATGCGCGTGCGCCAGTGACGAGGTTCGTACAAATCGAAAAGATAAAAACTAAAAATAAGAAGACCGTAGATGACGAGAAAGCGGCTGTTGTCGAAAAAATTCGCAAATGCCGCGTGATCAAAAGCCCGATGCAAAATATGAACCAGAGAGTTTTGCGAAAACCGCAGATTGAGTGCGACATAAAACGCTACAAACAGCGCGAAACCGTCGAGAAGCAAAAGCAAAATTTGCGTGAATCGGCGTTCTCTGTGTTGCAAGCGATTCAAACTATCCCTCCGAGCGCCTTGACTGCGCCCCCTTGCGCCCATCGATGTATTCGACACTGCCTCAAATTTTTATGCGCCCTCTTATTTTTTTTTCTTGAGCGCTAGTGCTCAATTTTGTCACAACCGTGCAAAATTTGTCAGCACTGTTTGCGTAATTTGCGGACGATTCGCACATATAGCGCACGAAATGCGTATGAACAGTGGCGGGATGTGCCTTTGTTCTGGCTTCGAGCTTGCATCAACTGTGCTCGATTGTAACGTTTTGTAGTTTGTAAAACATACATATTGATTGTGCGCGATCGAACTCGTTAATATCGCACTGCAATCGATGTTTAAAGAAAGGAAAAGGGTATGAAAGAAAACCTAATTTTTGCGGCCATCGCGCTGAGCATGATCTCGGCCGTAGCCTTCGGGCAAGAAGCGGCTGTAATCGATGAAGGAGTCGCCGCCGTTCGGGGCGCGACCGACGCTGGCAAAACGGCAGCAACAGTGGGCTCGACTGCAACGGGTGCCGCCGCCATCACTGGCGCCGCTTCTAGCGCAAATTTGATCAACATGAATTCCATGGTGACATCGGGTGCATTTTCTAATTCAGGAAAAGTTGTGACAAACAATGTTCAACCGGGCGCTCAGTGCAAAATGGGTGCTGGCTTTCCGACTCTTGTTGGCGCCGACGTGGCTGCCGTCGAAGACGCGGCCGATCACGGTTTAATCAACCATACTGATTGCATGAATGAAACGGATCATGCGACAGCGATAAAAGTCGTCCGCATTCTGACTGCCGAACGCAATGCCCTTGGTAGCGTTCAAAACATATCAGAGGCGACGCCCACCCAGAGATTGGCAGTAGGCCTTGCTCAAATCCGAGCGATTGCTCATGAAGTGGGCATTTCGGACATTGAAGCCGCTCGCCGCGGAGTTCTTTTGTGCGAGCATAAAGACTCTGCCGGTCAGGCACAGATTTGCTATTCAACAGCCGAAGCGTGCACGGCTACTGTTGCGGCTGCCGCCGAATTCGGCGTCACCCCAGCGAACGCAGATATGTAAAATCATTTGACAGTTGTGATACCCTTTCGCAAAAGGCCAACCCAAAAGTTGGCCTTTTTTTTGCTCTACAATTGTAAGAACGACCATCGAGCTGGCGAGCTGGCTTAGCATCTATATGGCGCGACAAGGATTCTTACGAATGAACGTAAAACGGCACCTGTCTATTGTTATGGCCACAATTGTAGCGCGGACCGCTGCGGCCGCGCCGAATGGCCTCGCCGTAGACAGTGGACGTCCGATAGCGCCAATTTGCGTAAATCAGGCCCCCACAAACACCGTCACTATCAACCCCGACTTGCAGTCGTCGACACTTCAATTGCCGCAAATTCTTAAATCAATGCAGCCGGCCGCCGAACAATTGCAACAAGCCCAATTTGAACTTTTTGAAAGTACCGTTTCGAATGCCACGCCCACAATCAATAGTCTTACCGGCCAACTCAACAACTTGCGGATACTCATGGCGCAAGTTTTTCGCATCGCGCTCTCTCCATCACAACTCATCCTTGCTCGACAGATTATCGAAACTTACGTGGATGCATCTGTACAATGGCTCTCTCTTGTTGGCTACATTCACCCCTACGCAATCAAACAGTTTCAACAAGCTCAAAACCTAGTCAAATTTTCTGTTCCGTTGATTTTGTGGAACGAGCTCAATGTCGGCGTACCGGTCGCTTTGACTGAGGAGTTGGGTTACCACGCAAATACCGTGGATGTAAGTCTCACTCCCGAGATTATTTACAGTGTTTTATCAAATGTCGCGGCCAATGCCGAAGTTTTGCGTGAAAACGGGCGCGCTAATTTTGAAGCCACCCGTTGCGTCATCTCGCGCAGTATAGCTGAACAGTATTTTATACAAGAGTGGACACGCGGAGCACCCCCCGCGCAAATCTCATTGCCCGTTTCACCCTCGACGTCGGCGTGCCTGGGTTTGCCCATCGGCGAACTTGAAAATCTTCTTCGCGCGCAATTCTCAAAACAAAGCGAAGGCACCTTCCGCTTGCGTCTTATGGCGGGTAGCCTAACAGCCGACCAGGTCGAACCTCAACCGCTCGCACAAGCGTTGCAAACCTACAATTTGACTCCACCCGATGTCGCCGTCTTGATTATAAACCCACTGCTGGCGCGACAAGTGAATGCAAATTTGCCCGATACCGTTTCTAAACAATTGCGCTCGTGGATGACAAGTGCCGCTTCGAATGCCAAAAGGTTGGCACCGTACTACGCCCCGTTGATGAGCATGACTTCATCGCCGGAGTTTACAGCCATTTTGCAAAATCTCATGTCGAACTGTCAGCTCGACGACTATCTTTCGACTCAAATCGAGCTACAAGGCGGAACAAGACAGGCGGCCGACCAAGACTTGTTGGCTCGTCTTATGTTGGCCGAAGAGAGTCTCGGCCTGCAAATTTCAAATTTTGTGCAACTGAATATGAGCTCGCTCGAAAACCTCGACGAAAATTCAATGCGAACCGCTCTCAAACAGATGTTAATTGATAAAAAATATTTAGACGCCAAAGCCCTCATCGAGTCTCTCTACACGGCAGATATGACGTCGAAAGATTTGCCCCCCAAACAAATTGCCGACTCATTGAGCGACAACCTCTACGAGCTGGCGAGCGCAACGGTGAATACGGCTCTCATGCAAAAACCCGTGCAAGAATGGTTTGACGGAATTGTCGCACGGGCGATGAAAATGAAGGGTCACCCGGCGGGATTGCAAATCGACGAATACTATGCGGCCAGCATCAGCGTCGCGGATCAGGCCGCCCATTGGTTAGATCCCAAAACTCCCTATAACGAAATTCCGTTTCAACCTAAAATCATGTCGGCCACGCAACAGGGGCTTCTCAATCAACTCACCGGCTATAACAATGCTGACTTTCGGGTTCTCGCGAAGCAACAGACGGTCGACGGGTTAAAGGACGTCTGGCAAGTGATAAACGCGCGTCTTACGGAGCGAGAACGGTCCCTAGGAGCGTGTAAGCCGGACCGCTGGCTTGATGCTGCCAACTGGCTCCACGGCTTTGCCTACGGCCTTTTGGGCGTCGCCAGTCGCGCGCAGCTCCCGTTCGGCGATCAGTGCACTATCATGCGAAATAATGCCGATCTCATGGGTCTCAATATGAGACAACCGCCAAAAACGCTTGCCGATATTGTGCCCGTTTTGAATTCACAAATGAACGCGAAAGAAGTGAGCGCGACAATGCGCCAGTACAAAATGTTTCTGATTGGCCATCTTCTACAGAGCCGGCGATTTCTAATGGAGCGAGATTCGAACGATCCCACGGATAAAAGTGCCCCTTATATTTTTCAAGAAATCGCGAGAACGAATAATGTTTCGCTACAGCTCAATCTGATTCAACGCGCACTTTCGTTCAGCGATAACAAATTGCAAAAATTGGCGAAGGCTTATTTGCCGGCGCAAAGACTCAGCGACTACAACGGGCTTTTGTTGAGAAGCGAGACTTTGCCACAGATGTTGAACAGCCAACCTGCCGTTGAATCAGATCTGATTGCCCGACAATCGGCACTTTTTCGCGCAAACGGCGTCGAACGGGATATTTACAATTCCGGCATGCACGATATCGGCATCGCATTTTTACTACTCTTGCCGGGAGCATTTTCAAGTGGGCAGATGGGTCTACGCATGGCCGCCGTATCCAATACGTTGTTCGCCCCCATCCCCATTTATACGCAATCAGTAATGGATGCCGTAATTCAAGGTGATCGCGTGCACACCGACAAAACAGTGAACCTCGCCGCCGTCACCGAAATTTACTGGTCGCAAGGGATGGCCATCAATGGCATTTCGTCATTTATGGGCGATTCGGGATATGCCAATTCCGTCGCGACGATCTTGGCAACAATACGCGCGAGTCATCGGCAGATGATTATGGATGCTGGAGTGTTCGGCGTCACAGCTTTGGGATTTGGCCTGGCGAAAGTTTACAGTCAAGCTGGCGAAGGCAAAGGGCTAAGCTGGTTGTGGCGATCGACCGCATGGCGAACAAAACAATTGCGAAACGCCGTTCTGTCTGGAAATCGCGATGCCATCGATTCCGCTGAAAATGGAATTCGCACTATGGCCGCGCGTGACCAAATGCGCATCAAAAGTTCTCTTCGGATGCTCGACAACCCCGTTAATTTACGATTGAGCACGCTTAAAAATAGCTTGCAAGCCATACGCTTGTCGCCAACCAGCACGGCTAATCAAATTTATGATGCCGAGATTGCCTATCAAAAAATCGTTTCGGTCATAGGCCGACGAGCCGAAATGATGACGGGGCAAGATCGCGCTCTCGATGTCTACGCGCGGAGCTTGTTCGGCCCAAGCGGCACTCCCCAAGACTTATGGGATATTCACACTGAGTTTGCGCGATTGTCCACGCAAGGTGGTGTGCCGTGAAAAGACTGAATTTGCTTCGTCTTTTGCTCGCGGGATTAATGTTCATACCAAACTCGCTGGCCTTCGCTTCTTCATCGACACAGTCACAAACTGTATTGGCACCCGACGTGCTTGCACTGATTCAAAAAAACGTGCCGGCCGGTCAATACGAAGAGTTTCGGATTCTTCTCAGTCGATACTTTGACGCTTACGCAAAAGAATCCGCAGGCAAACAACTTCGATTTATAATCGACTTCGCCAAATCTTTGCTGGCAAGCAATAATAGTTTCGATATGGCCATGCAACAGGCCACGAACGCTGAAAACCAGCCAGCCGCGCAAACCCCGCGTGAAGAACTCAATCAAGCGGAAGGTCAAATTGACGGACCACTCGCCGCCGCGTTGAATGCGCTTATTCAAAATATGCTGACGGGCACAGATTCAGACTTCAACCATAAAGTCATCACTCTTGCCGGGGTCGCCGTATTTGACCCCGAATCAGCGCCCGCAATTTATCTTGTGTTTAAAACCATCAATGAGAATTACGACAACGATGCCTATTTTCGCGGTCTCGTTCGCGATTCAAAACCCAGTCAACAATTCGTGACCGGCGCGGCCGTCGTCGGATTCACAGCTATTGCCTTAACTTACGCCAGCCCTCGAACCTGGGGGCGGCTCAGCGAGTCTTGGAGTCAGCTTCGCGGCAGTTTGGGCGACGCGGCCGCATCACTGCAACGCCTGTTCCCTTCCGCAGCTGAAGATTCTGGTGTCGCAAGCCGAGAACTGCCCCCCGATATTGCTTCAGATATTGCCAACGAAAAAGATCCCGCTCGCCGCCAAATGCTCATGCAATTAGCCGACATGCGCTCTCGACTAGAGAATATCGACAATGAATTTCAGTCCCTTGGTTATAAAGGAGCAGAAAAACGTACCGACGCTCGCCTGCTTCAAGACGCCATGGGTGGAGACGCTGAATCTCAACGCGAACTCGAAACGCGAATCAAGTCGGGTGAGGTTAAAATCAACACGGCGGCGAAGCCTCTGAATCTCGAAAAACCGCTCGCGACCCGAATCTTCTTGTCTCTTTTGGGTGAAAAGCCGAGTTCACAATTTAAAACCATGCTCAAAATTGTCGGACTTGTCAGCGCCGGCGGCGCTGCGAACATCGGCTTGCATCATATGGGTTTACAAAAGTTGTACAACCACGTTTATGGTCCGTCGAATGGTTGGGAGCACTTTCTCGCCGAACACGTACGTGTCCCGTTTTTAGGTTATCACCCCTTTGATTTTTCGACTCGAGTTGTACCGCTTGATGTCGGTGGAGCACCCGACCTTTGGAGTCACGCATACAGTGCGCTGGCCGCGCTGAAATTCAGTTGCGATGTGGACGCATTTACCGCCAGAGTCGACCAGGCAAAAAACGTAACGAATCAAGATCTCGGTCAGTTGATCGGCTACCTACTCGAATTTCAATTTCTGACGACGCCCTTTGAACCGCAATCGCCGAACACGCCGCCCGTCACACCTTACTTAAAGAAGCAATTTGTACCCAACACCATCCAATATGATTTCAAAACTCGACAAATCGTGATGAATTTGCCCGAGGGTCGCGGAACTCTACACGAACAATTCACCTGTCTAAAGTACGCGCATGGATTCAATTCAAATCGATTGGAAGTCAGTCTTTCAGAAGACCTTGAACAATTGAGCCAGACCTACCAGAAAATTCAGTCACTCAACGCACAAGCGCCAACTCACTGAGTGGCGGGGCGTAAATTCAAAGGCCTTAAGCGGGCAAGAAATCTCGCGACTTTTCTCAAGCTGGCATTTTCATCGTGAAAGTGCACGCGTTGCAAGTCGGGATCCATCTTGAGAATCTTTAAAATGCTTTGAGTTTCAGCGACAGCACTCCACGCCGTCCCTCCGGCGACAAATACCGTTTGCCACACTTCAGCCGAGTGGGCGGCATCCAAATCGTCGAGACTCCGCAAGACGAGATTGCGAATTTGAAAGTTCGGGTCATTCACCGATGAGTCGATACGTGCGAGCACCGGCGATTGTTTTAGCGCCTGCGCATCCGCCCTGCCAATCTGCATGCTTGAAAACACCTCACCGAAGATTTCATTGAAGTCGACGTAGTCATCCCAAACCTGCCAGCTGGCAAAAGCCGTTGTCGTCAAGAAAACGGTACCGGCGCAAAAAGGATACGTTTCAGGAGCGGCCTCACCCAATAATCTGCAGCCGTAAGTTGCGGCAACCGGCAGCGCCAACCACGCCACATTGACCCAGTCGTTGTGAAAGCTTTCGTCGCGCCGGTGCTCTTTTCTTAATTCCTTCGCGATTTGTTGAAAAACCGGGCTATTCGCTTCTTGTTGCATGTCCGGCGAAGGATACCTCAATAGATTTTGAACAATAGGGGATCGATCGAGCAGACTTAAATATCCCTTTCGATCGTTTGGATTTTTTTGCAGTTTAGCAAACGTTTTTTCAAATTTATCGGCATTTTTAGCCGCTTGATTCGCTACGCTTCGAATCGCCTTTTTGAGATCCATCAGATTCGGCGAGGATGATCCGACCAATGCGACGTAGGGAGCGGTCGAGACCAACGCGAAAAGCCGCAATTGCGCATAAGCCACCATGCTCTTCTCATGGGCCATAATGCCCGCGTTCACCACGTCATGAAAAAGAGTTCTTCGCTCCAGCTTGAGAGTCGGATCGGTGGAGTTTCGCGTGATATCCGACAGCACAAATGAAAACTTTTGCGTCTGTCGATTAAAAGCAAGGCGGAAATCATTGCAAATATCCTCAGGATGAGCCGGCCATCTTTCATACTGAAATGGCGCACTCATTTTCTGCGCGGCATTCGTCTCCACATAATCACGACATGCTTTTTGAAAAAAGCCGGTTACCGACATATCGTACGCCGACGGACAAACTCCCCCCCCGCCCGAAGAGCAAGGTCCGGTAATAATAAACGGCATTTCAGCCGCCGCCTGCTGAAAGTCGCTAGCGGTCGGGGTTACCTTATGAACATAAAAGCCGTTGAGCCAAGCTTGCGTCACTCCCGGAAACGGCGACTTCATTTGAACATCGTGAAGTGACAACTGCGTAGGCCCCGGATCGAGTTCGCGTGAATAGTAGTAAGCCGTCTGAGCTTCACCCACAGGAATTCGCACCGGCCCGTCGGCAAACTTATAGCCTTCAGCTTGCGTGAGAATGTCGAGAAGATGTTTGGAATTTCCCAACAGGTTGTAAACGGCGTAAAGTTTTCTGATACCAGGATAATTCACCTTGATCTGTTCAAGCATACGCCTCACGATTGCCGGGCAATTGCCGGTTTTCTTCACCAAGACCGATGAAACATCCGGGCTGTGGCGCAAATTGTAGAGGCAGTCATTTTGAACCTGAAAGAGACTCTTATTAATGATTTCAAACAGGCGCGTACGGTTGAGCAGTGATACCAGAAAAACGCGCTCCAGCTGGGCTTGGTTGCCGGCCGAACTGGCCGCGCTCATTTCTTGCAGTGGGCCGAGCACCAGAGAGAGCGCCAGAAATGTCACGAGAAGCAATTTCATATCTAAAATAATAGGCAAAATGCGTTCCAACTGCCCCACGGGTTTAGCCACACATCAAGCCATTCACTGTGTGAATATTAGACAGTCGAGTGACAATCTTCGCCACCTAAGTGACCGAAACGACGCCAGTTGCGCGAAAAACGTGGAACGCGGATTGCACCAATTATCGAAAGCCATGCTGAACGAGGCCATGAAATGAATAAAACAACCGTTTCTCTATTCGCTATTTTATTGAGCTTGTGTGTCGCCCGCACGACCTATGCCCAATCGGCAGAAGGAATTATCACCGACACTGAAAAAGTGATTCAAGACTCTGGCGGCCTTAAATCTTGGATGGCCCAAGCTTGGGAGAAAATCAGTCAAAAAGTAATACCGGATGCGATACCCAGCGACGCCGATCCCAATCTCAAGATGGTCAATCAAAATCAAACCGGTGCTGGAGCAACAGCCACTGACGAACAATCCGCGGCAAAACGCGAAGGTTCAAATGGGGAGCCAAATAGAAATAGCGGCAGCCCAAAGGGTACAGATCTTGAAAATTCGTTCTCCAAAATGCACGACGTGATCGCCGAAAAAACAGGCGGAGTCATTCAAGACCTCTGGATTCAAGCCACCAAAGGCCAACTGCCGCCAACAATTGGCCGAAACGTCGAAATTGAAAACTCCCTCGTCGCTATCGATAGCCGATACACGACAGATGGATTGATTTTGTACGGCCCTCCCGGCGCGGGTAAATCCGTAATAGCCAACCAACTGCAAAGAGAAATTATCGAGGGTCATTCTTCAAGATTCCCGAGTACCACGCGCATACTCAAAGTTGCTATCAATAAAATTACATCGACCAAACAATTCGAAGAGTACCTTGGTATGGTTATGACAGCCGCCAAAGAAGGAAAGCTGAGCGGCATTGAAAACACGAAGGGCACCACCCCAACACAATTTATTGTTTTATACGATGACGTCACAAAATTCGCAAAACCTGAGCCCGGCCGAGTTGCCAACATAAACACGCCATCCATCGAAGAGTTCGATGCGACTGCACGTCAAAAACTAAATGATCAAAAATTATTTTTTATCGGCGAAGCACCCGGCGGAACCGATGTAAAGACCGGACGCTCGGGTGATCCTGAATTAATGAAAAATGCATTTCCGTTTATGCGCAATAAAGGTTGGCGGCTTCAGTACATTCGCGAACTCACCCCCGAAGAAATTCATAAAGCGCTCGGTCAATATGTCGACGATCTGTCGAAAACCTACAATGTAGAAATTGATCGCGACCTTGTTCAATGGTCAGATATGCAATGCCGCAAATATTACCCCGCCCTTGCACAACCTGGCTGCACGGCCTATCTGCTATACGAGTCCCTCATTCGTCGAGAAAAAATTCTCCAGTCCGGGGAGCGCGTTTCTCTTGCTGAAGATTTACAACAAGAAATAAGAAGTCTGGAACAAAAGCTCGCCGAACTGAAGCAACTGCCCGGCCGATATGCAAAAGAAAAGGCTTCGAAGATACCGACTGAAATCGCCGAACTGCAGAAAAAAGTCGACAGCATCGAGCAACACTCCATTAATCTCGCTGCCATTTCAACCAAGATGAAAACTCTCAACCAATTGGAGTCGACCAAAACACAGTTAAGTAGCGATTGGAATATTGCCTACGCCAGGGTCCGAAATGCGCGAAAAGGCCAAGAGCTTGAAGAAGCGCAAAAAACACTTGGTGCTTTAAAAACAAAAATCGATGATGTCGACCGCAAAATCACCGAAGCTCGGCAAGCGCAAAAATCTCTACAGAAATTGACGACTGCTGATATGGCGATCCAAATTCACCGTGATAACCCCGGCATTTCATACGTTGAGATCTTTAAGAAAGTAAAACCGCAGACCTTCGAAGAACGGTGGGCTAATTTTCAGAAGGAGTATGCGGGCGCCGAGACATATTACCGACTCGTTCGCGATATCGACAACTCGGCGGAACGTATTCGCGGCACAAACGCAGCTCGATCCGTAACGCTCATTCTCGGCCCCGCCGGTTCGGGAAAAACCCAATTTGGCGTAAGCTACGCGAACGCGTTCAAAGACGGAGAACTAATTAAAGTTGACGGTGGCGACTATCAATCCGAATTTCAGTTGACCAATTTCACTTCAGCACCTCCCGGATACGCTGGATACGAAGAGGGCTCTAAAGTTATTAATAGTCTTCGTCAAAATCCGAACGGCGTTCTTCTTATTGATGAACCTTCACGAATGAATCTGGCTATTCGAAACAACACGCTTCTCAACTGGTTTGACGGCAATGGCGGACTCATCAGCGACAGCAAAGGCCGAACCGCCAGCATGAAGAATATTGACGTGATTATGGCGGACAACGCGGGCTCCGACGTTTTGACTCCCCAATCCACACGAAGCCAAATAGACGAATATCTGATTAAAAATGGCTATTTCAGCGAACCCTTCTTGCGGAGGGTACAACGGATTATCGTTATGCCAAGATTTGAAGGAGATGCGCGAGCTGGTATTATCGATTTGAAATTGCAAACGGTAGTCAATGAATATGACTCGCGCGATATTGGGGTCGCATTTGCAGATCGACCAAAGATTGCCGGATTTATTGGCTCGAAACTTTCGCAATCGGTAAACGGTAGCGCAGTGGTAGACATGATCGACACAGAAATCGCATCCAAACTACGCGACGCCATCTCGAGCGGACGTTATATGGATGACTTGGGCAATTTCGAAGCTATTACCGTACGACGAGGCGACATGATCCAAGCCTACATTGATCCGCAAGCGCCTGACCGAGGAGTATTGTTTCGATTGCTACAATAAATCAAAAGAACTCGGCGCGATAAAGAGACCCCACGTTCATTTCTCAAATGCAAAAGGCAAACGATAGGATTGACAAACGAATGCATTAGAGACAAGCAAGTAGCATGATCGAATGTTTCAATTACTGTGGCGGGGAATGGCAGAAGCCATCCGGTGAAGAATTTCGCGTGGTGAGCCCGTACAACAATAAAGTGATCGGGCGCGCCTACGCGAGCACGATGCGCGATATTGACCACGTCGTGACAGCGGCGGCGACGGCACAAAAAGTGTGGGGCGAGACTCCAATTAAAGAACGCTCGCAGGTGTTATTTAGATTTCGCGAAATCTTACTAGCCGAACTGAAAGATATCTCCGCATGCACATCAAGCGAATGCGGTAAAACATTAAATGAAGCCGAAGCCGAAATTTTAAAAGGCGTCGAAGTCACGGAGTTCGCTCTGTCGCTTCAGAACCTTGATCTTGGCGGGCGGCTTGAAGTATCGCGTGGCGTTTTTTGCGAATATCGCCGCGAACCGCTCGGTATCGTGGCGGGCATTACGCCCTTCAACTTCCCGGCCATGGTGCCGATGTGGATGATCCCGATCGCACTCGCACTCGGCAACAGTTTTATCTGGAAGCCCTCCGACAAAACGCCGCTCACTTCGCGCCTTCTCGCCGATGCCCTGACAAGAGCCGGTTTGCCGGCTGGAGTATTTTCGGTTGTGCACGGCGGGCGCGCGACAGTTGAAGCCATTCTCGATCACGCGAGAATCTCCGCGATTGGCTTTGTCGGTTCAACAGCTGTCGCCAAGACTGTTTATCAGCGTGGTTCGCATAATTTAAAGCGCGTACTCGCCCTTGGCGGCGCGAAAAATCACATATTTTTACTGCCCGATGCAGACGACGAACTCACCGCTCGCGGAGTGGCCGATTCATTCACCGGTTGCGCCGGTCAACGCTGCATGGCCGCAAGCGTATTGTGCGCGATCGCCAGCACACCCGCAGAACAAAAGCGGATCGACCAACTCATGACGGCCATTGTTAACCAAACAAAACAAATTTCATTGGGCTCGAAAGGCGGCACGGGAACCGAACGCAGCATGGGCGCCATCATCTCAGCGGAGTCACTCGCGCGCCTACAAAGGGCGATTGCACAGGCTGAAAAAGACGGCGCGAAACTTATGCTGGACGGGCGAAATCCGCAACCTCCCAAAGGCTGTGAAAATGGAAACTGGTTAGGCCCGACGATTCTTGATCATGTGAAACCAGGCAGCCACGCGGCGATCGAAGAACTTTTCGGCCCCGTTCTCAGCGTCATCCGCTGTCGCTCTCTCGACGAGGCCATTGAAATTCAAAATTCGTCGATTTACGGCAATGCTGTTTCAGTATTTACGCAAAATGGTGGCATCGCCGAATACGTCGCTCGTCATGGCAAAGCGGGAATGGTTGGAGTGAATATCGGAGTGCCCGTCCCGCGCGAACCATTTTCATTTGGCGGAGTCGCCGCTTCAAAATTCGGCCAGGGCGATATCACTGGCATACACAGTCTCAATTTGTGGTCGGACGTGAAAAAAATCACAACGAAATGGGCGCAACAACGAGATGCGAACTGGATGAACTAATGGCAATCGATCCCCTTATTCAAATTGAAAATTGGCTCGAAGAGGCAAAAAAAACCTCACTTTCCAATCCCAACTCGTTCACGCTTTCGACAATCGACCGCGATGGCATCCCTCGCGCGCGCGTCGTGCTGATGAAAGCTGTGCACCCTGAAGGGATTGTGTTTTTTACGAACTATGAAAGCCAAAAAGGCCGCGATCTCGCTCATGAACCGCGCTGCTCCGCCCTATTTTTTTGGGATTCACTTGCCCGCCAAATTCACGTCGTCGGTCAGGCCGAAAAAACATCGCGACAAGAATCGGAAGCGTATTGGTCCACCCGACCGCGAGCAAGTCAATTGAGTCAGTGGATATCGAAGCAGTCCGAGCCCGTCGCGAGTCGCGATCAGCTCGAAAAAGAATTTCGCGCTGCGGACGAGCGTTTTCACAGTCGACCCGTGCCATGTCCGCCACATTGGGGCGGATATCTCATACGGCCGACTTACGTCGAGTTTTGGATCGGCCGCGAGGGACGCCTTC